>URWR01000077.1 GCA_900551595.1 uncultured Coriobacteriaceae bacterium | reverse complement strand
CTGAGAAGCAAGCCAATCCATGGCTTGATCATTGATCTGAGACGCGCGTCGCATAGCGTCACATTCGTCGGCATCTTTGATAGAACGTGCTGCATCTACTGCAGGAGATCCCAAGCGGTAGCTCTGGGCTGCACCCGAATCCATAAGCGGCAAGAGCCAACCGGCATTGAGTGTTCTATCAATGCCGAGAGGAGCGGTGTGGTCGCATGCCTCCGCAACAAGAGCTATGGGGTTGTCGGTGTCTGTGAAGGTAATGACCTTGTCACAAGCGCTGGAGGCATCCGGAAAGAGACGGTTGCAGAACATGATGGGTTCAGAATTTTGGGAAAGGTAGAGGCCGAAAAACCGCTCATATGGCTCGGGGTAGTATCCCGTAAGCCAAAAGATGGCAAGCGGATCGTTTATAAGCATTTGTGACAAGCCGAGCTTGTCGAGATTGTCTAAAACATGCGTAACCCGTGCTTGATGCATGGTTCCTCCTTGTGGCCTTTCATCTTCCGTTTGAGGAGATATGGCTCAGTGTAGATTCTTTTCAGTTGGGAGTGTACAACGGGATGGACGGTGTTCGTGATATTGGCGTGGGGAATCTCAAAATCCGTTGAGACGTGGCAAACAACTTTGTAAGATGCTTGTTTGGCTAACTATGACCTTTCCATCGGCGTATAGGTGACTTTGCCGGTGGTATTTGGAGGGTAGTAATGGAAAATGAGATGCCGCCCGTTAACCGGGTAGACCAAATCCGTGACGAGCTCCTTACTCTTCAAGGACATCGTATTAAAGTGCGGGCTAACATGGGCCGCAGTCGTATTGTTGAGCGTTCTGGCACCCTTTTACATGCACATCCGTCGCTTTTTGTTGTTGAGGTAGAGGAGCGTCGTGGTCGTACTGCTCGCCAGTCTTACCAATATGTTGATGTGCTTACCGGTACGGTAGAACTGTTTAATTATGAAACGGGCGAGCGCCTGTTTGATTTCGAGATTCAGCCTCAGGAGTAAGCATGGCTTCGGCGTTGTCATATGCTGCTTCTGATGGTTGGCTTGCATTTGAGGCGCCTGCAAAAATCAATCTGTATCTTGGTGTTTATACAGAAAAAGATGAACGTGGATACCACCGCGTTGATTCAGTAATGACCGCGGTGGATATATCCGACAAAGTGTTTGTTCGGCCTGCAAAAGACCTGTCAGTGAGCTGCGATCCCTCGGCACATGTACCACAGGAGAAAAATACTTGCTGGAAAGCAGCGCAGGCATTTGCAAGCATGTTTTCCTATGACGCATCCGTAGAAATTCATATTGAAAAGCACATTCCATCCCAAGCTGGATTAGGCGGTGCTTCTGCGGATGCAGCTGCCGTATTGTGTGCTCTTTGCGAGCTATCGGGAATTGATACTGCAGATGTGCGTGTGAGCGAGGTAGCGCGTCAGGTAGGGGCAGACGTACCGTTTTTCCTATCTGGAAAGCCCTGTTATTTTGCTGGAGCGGGCGATGTGCTGGCGGAGGAGTTTGCTGCGCTCGATGCTCTTCCCGTTGCGCTTGTGCGTCCGCCTGGACACGGTGTTTCCACGCCGGCCGCTTATGCAGACTTTGATCGCTGCCCTGTTGAAGCTGGTTCGCTCGATGAGATGCTGAGTGCATTGCGTGCAGGTGACACCGATAAGATGGTGTGCGCAGTAACAAACAATCTCGGTCCTGTGGCATGTCGCCTACATGAAGGGTGTGCTCAAGTCTTGAAGTGGTTGAGCAACCAGGACCACGCACTTGTCGCACAGGTGAGCGGTTCAGGCAGCTGTGTCTTTGCCCTCTGTGATAGTTCAGATAATGCAACGCGTATTGCGCAGGCAGCCCAAATACATGGCTGGTGGTCGTGTGCAACGAAAGTACGCGATCATGGTATTTGTCGCATCTAGCTGAGAACTCCTCCGGCTAACGGTTCATAGAGCGGATAAATTTCAACTGGTTTTCAGATGAAGTACAATTACTCAGTCCACTCTTTGTACAAAGGAGAGCCATGAAAAGGTTGTTACCCCCCCCTCCTTGCTTACACGTAAATTAATCAGCGGTATTTCTAGGATTTTTTGCATAGCTGCTGTGATGGCGGTCATTCTTGGTTTTCCTGTTCATGTCTATGCAGCAAACGGTACTCCAACACGAGCTACACCTCTTGATATTGATTCGACAACACAGCCCACTGATCAGCTGAATAGTGAAGGGTGGAAGTGGGAGCCCTCAGGCGATGGTACCAGCGGCACTCTCACGCTTCGAGACTGTTATATTCAGACCGAGCTACCGCAAAATTCAAATGTTCTTCATTTTGGGAGCGGATTGACAAACGTCACCATTCATCTTGAGGGTGACAATACCTTGGAAGCCACCAACCAAACTGGCTCCATTTATCTGATTAGTACCGACGCAACAATCACGTTCACTGGCAATGACGATGCATATCTACACCTTGTGACTTCTGAGGAAAATAACAATACATATTTGTACGGTATATATGCAGATGGCATTTCGTTTCAATCCGGGAATATTGAATGCAACGCACAGCTTGCATTTGTTGACCATCGGGTAGAAATATCCGGAGGATCAGTGACTGCAGATGCTTCCCGTATTGGCGGATCTGATGTGATCTATAGCAACCTGGGTCCTGTTGTTTTCTCAGGTGGTGTGGTTGATCTGACAGGACAGCATGCAGGTGTATACATTCCTGGTCAAGACGCGAGTGATTTCAACATGCTCAAGGTGGCTATTACAGGAGGCAATGTAAGTATCCGTGCCACTGGTGAAGCCAGTAGTTACGCCGCTGCTGTTATTGCACGCTATATTGATGTGAACACGAAGAATAATGTTGTGTTGTATGGCACTGCTGCACCGTTTGGAATCTATGATCCGGGCGACCCTGTCGGAAGTCTTACGATTGCAGAAATTGGACCAGAGAGCTCTATTACATGGGCTGAAGACTCAGCCTATGGTCTGTATTACAAATATAACAACACTGTTATTGATATTGCGCCGGCTGATTATGCTGCCGTCAATACTGCGAAAGCTAATGCCGATGCGATTGATCGAAGCCTGTACACCGAACCTTCCCTCAAAGCGGTCGATGAGGCGGTTGCAAAAATCGACAGCAATAAAACTATCTTAGAGCAGGACGAAGTTGATGCTATGGCGGATACCATCAACGAGGCGCTCAATAACCTCGAATATCTGCCCGCAAACTATTCGGCTGTCGATGCTGCACGTACGTCGGCCGATAATCTTGATCGAACTCTTTATACTGACAACTCCCTTGCAGCGTTGGACAAAGCGCTCGATGGAGTACATGAGGGGTTAGACATTACTCATCAGGACGAAGTCGATGCCATGGCGGCGGCCATCAATGAAGCCCTCAATAACCTTGAATACCTCCCTGCGGATTATTCGGCTGTTGATGCTGCGCGTACGTCGGCCGATAAGATCGACAGAACGCTCTATACTGCCGACTCTCTTGCAGTCCTAGATAAAGCGCTTAGCGAGGTTCGTGAAGGGTTAGATATTTCACATCAGGGTGAAGTGGATGCTATGGCGGCAGCCATCAATGAGGCGATCAATAATCTTGAAAAGATTTCAGACGTGCAAACATCTACCGATGAGGAGTCTTCTGACATCCAGACAGATTCATCTGAAGAGAATGAAGCCGACGCCCTTCCTGCAACAAGCGATGACACTGTTTCGGTAGTCTCTGGACTTGTTGCGGGCATTGCTGGTGCTCTATGTATTGTCTCTTCACGACGTTTTCAGAGGGATTAGCACAATCATTATCGGATAGACGGTCAATGAACTGCTTTCTATTAATTAATTGACCAAGAAAAGTAAGGTTTCTTGGCAAGGCGCGCGTCGAATCTGATAGGATATATTGTTGCAAAACGGGTTGTGGCTCAGCTTGGTAGAGCGCTCGGTTCGGGACCGAGAGGTCGCTGGTTCAAATCCAGTCAACCCGACCAGGACGTAATGGCCGTCGGCTCTATGCCGGCGGCTTTTTTGCGAGTTTCGATGCTGCTAGTCGCCTTGGGGCTGTCCAGTTTTTGATGCTGCAGCAAACTCCTCAAATCCAATTTGACGCCGTAGTTCATCGAGGAATACTTGAGCTGGCGGTGTTGGAATAACCTTACGCCAAATAATACCTTGTCGGGAAATGAGCGGTGGATCCAGAGGAACAAATGCAATCGATCCGCCAGTATGTGTTTCAAAGATCCCGTCATAGGTAAGCATTATTCCCACGCCCTGCTCTACAAAGTAGCGCCCATTGCAGGGGAGATTGTAATAAGCAACAACATCCATCTGCTCTGCCAACTCTTTTGCCCAATCATGAAACATCTTCGATGCCATTGCTTGACGAGAACAAATAAGAGGTCTGTTCAGTAAGTCGTTTGGCCGCACAGCTTTCTTTTGAGCAAGGGAATCGGCGGCAGGTACAAGTACACCCCAGGTGTCACCGCCTGGCAACTCAAGTACATTCATATCAACATGAGGGCGTACTTCGCATTCCAACATAAAGTCATAGGCTCCACGCGCCAAGTTCTCAAGTAAGTCAGTTGAACTGCCGCTGTAGAGCTGAAAAGTTACATCAGGGTAGCTCTGTCTTACAGCAGCAAAGGTGCGGGCTAGCAGGCTGGTCATGTGCGTCTCTCCAGCAGCAACATGCATGGGACCTGAAACAGTGTTGGCAGGAAGTGCAAGCTCGTCTCGGACCTTATCAGCCAGATCAGTAAATGTTTCGGCATATCGATCGAGGATAAGTCCATGTTCGGTTAGGACAATGCCACGAGAAGTGCGTCGGTAGAGCTCGCGGCCAAACTCTCGCTCAAGCGATGCTAACTGACGGGAAAGTGTGGGAGCTGTAATATGCAGCGCTTGAGCAGCACCTGTAATACTTCCTTCGCGGGCAAGCACGTGAAAGTAATGAAGTGTGCGCAACTCCATGGCCAAAACTCCCCGTAAAAGATCGTCATGTTATATCTCAAAAAATGAGAGCGTTGCCTAAAAGGCAATAAGCTATTTGCATTTTAGGACATTCACTATAGCTGCAGAGCGTCATAAGGTAAAAGAGCACATTGAGTGATGTTGTGTTTGATACATCGCTTTTCCGTTTGCAGATAAACTTATGAAAGGAGTGCACTATGCAGGAGGCACAGCTTAATCTCACGCAAGATTGGGATAAGACCTTTCCAAAATCTGACAGAGTTGATCATTCAAAGGTGACGTTTCATAACCGCTATGGCATCACGTTAGCGGCAGATTTGTATCGCCCTGCCAATGCCGCGAAGGATGCTCGTATGGCTGCGATTGCGGTCTGTGGGCCTTTTGGTGCCGTAAAAGAACAGTGTTCTGGTCTATATGCACAAACTATGGCTGAACGTGGGTTTCTTACGCTTGCGTTTGATCCTTCATATTGTGGCGAGTCGGGTGGAGAGCCGCGCTATATGGCTTCTCCGGATATCAACACAGAAGACTTTATGGCGGCGGTTGATTATCTCAGCTGCCGTGAAGATGTCGACGCAGAGAAGATTGGCATCATCGGTATTTGTGGTTGGGGTGGACTTGCACTCAATGCTGCAGCGCTTGATCCGCGTATTAAAGCTACGGTTGCAAGCACCATGTACGATATGAGCCGTGTCAATGCAAAAGGTTACTTTGATGCGGACGATAGTGTAGAGAAGCGCATGGAGAGCAGGCGTGCTTTAGCTGCTCAACGCACATCTGATTACCAATCGGGAAGCTACGAGCGTGCAGGTGGTGTGGTCGATCCGCTGCCTGAGGATGCGCCCTTCTTTGTTAAGGATTACTACGATTACTACAAGACACCTCGCGGCTATCATCCACGCTCACTCAACTCAAACGACGGTTGGAATGTTATTGGCTGGATGAGGTTTCTTAACCAGCCGATTCTCTGCTATGCCAGCGAGATCGAAAATGCCGTTATGGTGATGCATGGGGATAAGGCCCACTCGTTCTATATGGGCAAAGATGCTTTCGAACAACTCACAGGCGACAATAAATATTTCGAGGTAGTCCCTGGTGCGGTGCATACCGATCTCTATGACGGTGGCAGCAACAATGCTATTCCTTGGAATCATATGCAGTCGTTCTTTGAGAGGTATCTTGGATAACACGTTATGCGCAAAAGCTGCGGAGGAAATTGGGGTAAGTGAAGCTGCGCTAAGAGCGTTTCTTGCCCACCGTGCAGCAAGAGAGCCTATAGTGCCAGGCACAGCAGACGCTGAGGTGCTTCATGCTGGGGCACAACGAGCGTTGCGTCTTACTGCGCAATTGAATGGGGCATATCATACGCCCGATGAGGTGGGCGGACTTTTTGCAGATCTCATTGGTGTGGCATCGTGCAACGGTTTTAGCATGTTTCCACCGTTTCATACTGACTTTGGTCTGAATATTCAGGTTGGTAACGGCGTGTTTATCAACAGCGGTTGTCATTTTCAAGACCAAGGTGGGATCTCTATTGGTGACGGCGCATTGATAGGTCATAACGTAGTAATCGCCACGCTTGACCATGATATTGATCCTCACAAGCGAGCAGTGCTTCATTGTGCGCCAGTTACTATTGGAAATGACGTTTGGATAGGTGCAAGTGCAACAATAACGAGGGGCGTTACTATCGGTGACGGAGCTATTATTGCAGCAGGCGCTGTTGTTACGCGCGATGTAGCGCCACGAACTATCGTTGGCGGCGTGCCTGCACGTGAGATACGCACTATTGACGAGGCACTTGCATCCCAGTCCTAAGGTCTGTCAGTTTTACTGCGCGTGATGCCTGCCACGTTGCTTTGAGTTTGAATGGCTATGTTTGTCATGCGATTCTTGTGCTCCGGTAGCCTCGCTGCTGCCGGAGCTTGTTGTATCCGAGGCGTTGTTGAGCAAAACATTTTTCCGAGCTGCCAAATCGTAGAGCTCACGCATGGTCATCTCGGAAGCTTCCTCAGGAGAAATGGCAACGCCTGCCTCAACAAGTTGCGTGTAGATGCGCCATTTTGCGATGCCCATGCCAGCGTTGTGAGCTTCGGTGCGTTCGTGTGACGATGCATGGGAGCAAACGACCCGTCCGTTGCCGGTTTCAAAGCATCGCATTCCTTCATCTGCGAGTTCGTTGGACCATGCTTGCTCATCACACACAACGGTTATTTCTATTACTGCATCGGAGGACGTGTAGCTATCCATCTCTGTCTTGATGCTGTTCAGGGCATCTTCGTAGCTCATCCAGCGGACATCTGTCTGAGCAAGAATGGCTTCGCCGTCGGCATTAAGAGCCTGAGTATCACTCACAAGACCCAGGCGATTGACTCCCAACTCTAAAGAAGGATTGACATCAATGGACACGTAGGCGG
>URWR01000076.1 GCA_900551595.1 uncultured Coriobacteriaceae bacterium | reverse complement strand
CCTCCACAAACGCCCACACCCATTATTTCAAGAATGCGTGCAACGGAGTCGCCGACAGCAGGGGTTGGGGCGAGCGAAAGATCGACAATGCCTTTCTCAACGTTGAGACGGCGAGCTGCTTCACGGCTCATAAGTTCACCGGCGCGGGTGATCTTAAAGGCTGTTTGTTTGATGCGCTCGGCAACTTCCATCATGTTGGCTGTTTTTGGCAAATCTTCAAGAGCAGCTGCCATAACACCAGGGCCAGAAACACCAACATTGATTACGGCGTCTGCTTCACCAGTTCCATGAATGGCTCCGGCCATAAAGGGTGAATCTTCCACCATGTTCGAGAAAACAACGAGTTTGGCTGCACCGTAACACTGCTGATCGACAGTGAGCTCTGCTGCCTTACGCACCGTTTGGGCCATAAGCAAAACGGCATCCATGTTGATGCCTGCGCGCAAGCTTGCAACATTTACGCTGGAGCAAACGCGATCGGTGGAAGCCAATGCTTCAGGGATGCACGCAATCAGGCGTTTATCTGCATTGCCAATTCCTTTATGGACAAGAGCGGAAAAACCGCCCATAAAATCGATGCCCAAAGTTTCGGCAGCACGATCCATAGCATGCGCAAGCGGTGTGAGATCGTTGTCTGAGCATGCGGCAGCAATTTGAGCAATGGGTGTAACTGAAATGCGCTTGTTTACGATAGGAATACCGTATTCGCGCTCAAGCGCTTCCGCTACTGGAACAAGGTCTTTAGCGGTAGTGACGATTTTCTCGTATACCTTGTCGCACATTTTGGAGAGATCAGAATCCGCACAGCTCGAGAGATTGATTCCCATTGTGATGGTGCGAATATCGAGGTGCTGACGCGACACCATGCTTAGTGTCTCGGTAACCTCTTCAAACGTGATAGCCACAAGACCTCCTCAGGCTTAGAGCTCATTGCAAGAAATGCTCAGTAAAAGGGGTTTGTCCTTCAAACGCATGCATTCTACCGTATAAAGAGTACCGAACTGCCCCCGCACATTTTGCCATGAGCAGCATTGAGAGCATCAATAAGCGGCAAAAGAGCATCAAAATCTTCGCTTGCATTGCTCATGACGATAAGAACGTAGGGGCCACAGTCGGAAAAGACTACGCCGGCATCCACGGTGGCTTCTAATCCGTTGCCATCGGCGGGATACCAACCGGGTTTGCTCCACACTTCATACGAGTCGCGAAGAAGACCTCCCATAGCAGTATGGTTGGTTTGCGCTAAATATGAGCCAAGCTCAGCACCTCCAGCTTCTTCGGATGTGCCATAGCGCCATATCTCCTGCCAGATGGCAGAAAACTCATTAGCAGAGATCCAGGGGTAGTAATACACATAGGCGTCACTTCCGGCTTGAGGTGCGCCATGTGCTTCGAGCCAAGCACCGTAGGAAGAAAGTCCAAAGGTGTCTATGAGGGTATGAAACGCATCATTGGATGAATTGACCAGGCAATCCTCAATAGTTGAAGCCATGCCTGCCGAACCGCCGTTATTCTCCATCACCATGGTGCAATAGGCAGCCTTAATGGAACTTGCAGGGTAAAGACGTTCATCGGCGTTGTATGACATGCTTCTGCCGCTGGAGAGATCGAGCATCACAAAGCTGAGGTTGTAATTCTGTGCTTGAATGTCCGAAAGTGCACTCGCTACCTGCGCATAGCTCGGTGTTTCTACAAATCCATCAGGTGCATTGACGGTTATTTGCTCCGGTGTAGTGACGGTTACTACAGAGGCGGAAGCACTGGTATCGAGCGGGGTGGTATCCCCGGCATCCTTGTTGGTAGAAGTTTGGTTGTCAGAAGCCGCCTCATTCGAGGTGTTATTGCTGGTGCGGTCAAGCACCTCTGCATTATCTTGTGCGTTGGAGTCTTGCGAGGTTTCTGTTTGACTGTTGTTTGAGGAAATACCGAATGCGCTGAGAAGTGCGGTGCGCGGGGCGGGAAATGCAATAACACATACAAGAGCTGCAGCCAATAGGAGACCACAAATAACAAGTACACGTTTATTGTGTTTGTTTGAGTGGTGTGATGCTGTGCTTGCGTGCTTGCCTTCGCTCATTGCTGCTCTTTCGTGGGATTGATTCGACATCGTATGGCTATCGTAGGCCCTGCATTACACAACCATAGACAAGAAATTGCAATTGATGTGAGGTTTACTGCAAATAAATGGCAAGTAGCTGTAAAAAATACTCCCACATAGCGCACTATGAGAAGCGCCATGCGGGAGTGTCGTAAAAAAAGAGATCTTAAAGCGTCGTGCCAAACCACTTTTGTTCGAGTTGGTCGAGCGTTCCGTCGGCCTTTATTTCTTCAATAGCTTTGTTTACTGCTTTGGTGAGGTTGGGGTTATCTTTAGAAATAGCCACACCACACTGTTCACCAGTGGGAATTTCCTGGGCAATTTTAAGGTCGTTATAGGCAATTCGAATCTCGTAATTTGCTACAGGAAGATCAAGCAAAATACCATTGTAAAGACCGGTTTGAACACCAGTAAGACCTTGAACAATATCGTCGAGCGGCACGATAGTGGCTTTAGAAATGTTTTCCTCTGCCCAAGCCTCACTTGTAGTACCCGACTGAACAGCGACTTTGTTGTTTTCAACATCGATCTGTTCTGTATTAGAGATGTCAGATGTAGCGGGGACCACAAGTGCCTGATTGGAATCCATATATGGGTCGGAGAAGTCCACCTGCTCAAGGCGCTCGTCGGTAATAATGATGCAACCCAGTGCAACATCTGCTTTACCACCCTGTTTGATGGTCGGAATAATGGCATCAAACTTCATGTTGGGCAGGATGTTCTGCTCAAGACCCATTTTGTCGCAAATTGCGCCATACACATCTATATCAAAGCCTTCTGGCTGATTATCGTCGTTCAGCATTTCAAACGGCGGGGAGTAAAACTCTGATACAAGTGTGAGTTTACCGGGTTCGACAAGCGAATAGGAATCGCCGCTGGCAGCGGAGCTGTTGCCGCTTGTTTGATTTGATCCCGAACAACCTGCAAGCGTTGCTGCTATACCAAGCCCGCAAGTGCCAAGAAAGGCACGACGGGAAAGAGGGCTAGATATCTTCACGAAAACCATCTCCTGATGAATGTATTTCTAAAGCGTCGTGCCGAACCACTTTTGTTCGAGCTGGTCGATGGTGCCATCGTCTTCGAGCTCCTCAAGGGCCTTATTGATAGCGGCGGTGAGTTCGGGATTGTCCTTAGAAATAACAACGCCGTACTGTTCGCCTGTGGGAAGTTGTTCGGTAACTGCCAAATCAGAGTAGCCAATTTGAATCTCATATTGAGCAACGGGCAGATCGCAAACAGAAGCAGTGTAAAGGCCTGTCTGAACACCTGTGAGGCACTGAATAATATCGTCAAGTGGAACTACGGTAGCGTTAGGAAGATTTTCACGGGCCCACGCCTCGCCGGTTGTTCCTGCCTGCACAGCGATTTGAGTACCTGCAACATTAAGATCCTCAGCGGTAATGTCACCAGCGGACGCAGGTACCACGATTGCCTGATTGGAATCCATGTAGGGGTCACTCATATTAACTTCGTCAAGACGATCGTCGGTAATGGTGATAGCACCAAGGGATACATCAGCTTTGCCGCCCTGTCGGATGGTGGGAACAATGGTGTCAAACTGTACGGTTGGCAAAATATTGGGCTCGAGACCAAGCTTGTCGCAAATTGCGTAGTACAGATCTACGTCAAAACCCATCTGTTGCCCGGTTTGATCATCCATATAAACAAACGGAGGAAAGTAGAAGTTGGAAATCATAGTAAGTTTGCCATCTTCTACCAGGTTGTAACCGGATGCATCAGAAGTGTTTGAGTTTGATGTTGTGGAGTCTGAGCATCCTGAAATTGAGAGTACTGCCGCAATACCAAGAGCAGCAAGTAAAGCGACACTGCCTAACAAACCCTTTTTCATGTGCTTTAGTTTCATGGGGGCTCACCATCCTTATTGCCATTACCTCCATAGCAGGGTATGTATGTTTGCTTCAATAACTCGTGGTTCTAAGTCATCTGGGCAAAACATGTCCAAGCAGTTTGTGCCAATTGAGAGAGCGGTATGTATCTAAACGTGAATTCGTTACATACATTTCGCATTTATGACTCAATTTTGCAAAAATTCGAATTAAATAAGAGAGATTTTGAATAAAAGTAATAATTTGACTAAAAATATAAGTAAATATAAAACAGCGCGCCTGTTATGAGCCATTGTTTATTCATGGTGATATGAGGAAGAATCATGTCTGCAACCCACTTTCGCTGAAGTTTTTCTCACACTGTGCAATACTTCCCATGCTGTGTAGAAAGTCACACGTTGCCATGAGGCAGGGTGTGCAAAGGGAGGTACATGCAAGGAAGTACACACGTTGCGGAGCACATAGACCCGAGAACGGCTCGTTCTCGTGAGCTATTACGAGATGCTCTTGCAGCGGAAATAGATTTAACGGGGGATCTTTCTCGCGTCACCGTTACGGCGGTAAGCGATCGTGCTGGCCTCACGCGCCGTACGTTTTATTCGCATTTTCGAGATATCCCTGATCTTGTTTCACAAGTAGAAAACGAAACGGTGGAAGCGCTTCGTCCTTACGTGGCGCAAATTGCTGCCGTACATCTTGATGAGTTGAGTCGGGCTATCCGTCATCTGGAGCCTTGTCCTGGTTCTGTGGAACTGCTTGAGTTTTTGGGCGAGCGCGGTTCGTATCTGGGGCCGCTTCTGGGCGATGGGGGAGATCCGGCATTCGCCAAGCGTTTAGAGGCTCTTGTCCGCGAAGTTGTCTCTGCGCGTGCGCTTGAAGGTTTGGATTCAGAGGCTGTTGGCGCGTTCTTTGATTATTACTTGACGTATGCCATTTCTGCCGAAGTTGGCGTTCTCGTTCGATGGCTTACAACCGGTAGACGTGAAAGTGCTCGCACAATGGCACGCGTTATGACAGCGCTTATGTTTGTCCGACCGGGCGACCTCTACGGGAAAAGCATTGATTTTGATGTACATGGTATTGGGCTTGCACTTGCCCGACGTTCAATTCGTCCGCCTTGGGCAAAGCACGATCGTTCAGAACGTGCTCGTCCGCAACCCGAGTAACGCCTGTCTTTTATCACGTTGTAATTTACCGAAGGCCATTCGGAGAACAGCGTTGCTTTCGTGGCGCTAGGGAGGAAACCGATGACTAACCACAAACTTTCAAATATGGAGCAATCAACTGCTGCTCACCCGTTAAAGCTGGTTGCTGACGGCGCAGAGCTTAAACCTGCCAACCCCGTTGATTTTTCCCATGCACATCTGCGTTTGGGAATTGATGTTGGTTCCACAACGGTAAAGCTCGCTGTTATTGATGAAGCAAATCATCTTGTCTACGCCAATTATGAGCGCCATCATACCGATGTTCGTGCAACCGCAAAGGCTCTGTTTGAGCGAGCTCGCGGTGTTTTGGGCGATGCTCCCATGCGCGTATCCATTACTGGCTCTGGCGGTCTTTTGCTGGCCAAATGGCTGGATCTTGAGTTTGTGCAGGAAGTTATCGCGTCTAAGCGAGCCGTTGAAACCATTATTCCTCAGACCGATTGTGCAATTGAGCTTGGTGGCGAGGATGCCAAGATCATCTATTTTGATAATGGCATTGAGCAGCGCATGAACGGCACATGCGCAGGTGGTACCGGTGCGTTTATCGATCAGATGGCAACCCTGCTTCATACCGATGCTTCCGGTTTGAATGAGCTTGCGAAAAATGCAACCCATATCTATCCCATTGCAAGCCGCTGCGGCGTATTTGCAAAGTCTGACGTCCAGCCTCTTCTGAATGAGGGCGCTGCACCGGCAGATGTTGCCGCTTCCATTTTCCAATCGGTGGCTAACCAGACGGTCTCCGGCCTTGCCTGTGGTCACCCAATTCGTGGCTATGTCGCGTTTCTCGGCGGTCCGTTACAGTACCTCTCTGAGCTGCGCCATCGTTTTTATGAGACGCTTGATTTGGATGAAGAGCACCGCATTGTTCCTGAGAATGCCCACTTGTTTGTAGCGACTGGCGCGGCACTTGCTGGTGAGTCTGACAAGATCGTGACGTTTGCAAGTGTTATTGAAGCTCTTGAGAATCTGGGTGATACCCAGGGTTCTGAGGTGGAGCGTCTCCAGCCGCTTTTCGAAGACGCTGAGGCCTATGACGAGTTTAAAGAGCGCCATAACGCTCAGGTGGTACCAAGAGGCGATCTTGCCGGCTATAAGGGTCGCGTGTTTATCGGCATTGATGCTGGCTCTACCACTATGAAAGCTGCAATGGTGGGTGAAGACGGCCAGCTTCTGCACACGTGGTATGGCTCAAACAATGGTGACATTTTGGGCACCGCGCGCGTGATCATGGATGATTTTTACGTTCACATTCCTGAAGGCTGCACCATTGGCCATGTAACAACAACTGGCTACGGTGAAGCACTGCTGATTGAGGCACTTCGTGCAGACTCTGGAGAAATCGAAACCGTAGCGCACCTGCGTGGTGCAAAGGCATTTGTGCCAGATGTTGAGTTCATCCTGGATATTGGTGGCCAGGACATGAAGTGTTTGCAGGTCCGCAATGGCGTGATCGAACACATCATGCTCAATGAGGCCTGCTCTTCTGGCTGCGGTAGCTTTATCGAGAGCTTTGCTAAGTCCATGAACATGGATGTTATTGAATTTGCGAAAGAAGCCGTGCATGCTCGCAAACCGGTTGATTTGGGCAGCCGCTGCACGGTCTTTATGAACTCGCGCGTCAAGCAGGCGCAAAAGGAAGGCGCCACGGTGGGCGACATCGCGGCCGGCCTGTCCTATTCCGTCATCAAGAACGCCCTGTTCAAGGTTATTAAGCTGCGCGACCCCAAGGAGATCGGCATGCACTCGCTGCGCGGCGGCACCGTCGCCGGCGTGCACGAGGTAAGCTTTTTCGGCCAGGACGAGGAGGTCACGCTCGCGCACCGCGCCACGAGCCGTCAGATCTTCGTCAACGGCGCCCTGGCAGCCGCGCAGAAGCTCGTCACCCGCGAGCCTGGCTTCTATACGTTCGACCAGGTCATGTTTGCCTAACCAGGTATCAACCGGATCCACTCAAAGGAGAGACAGCAAATGAGTAATGCAGCCGAGATGGATGCACAGGAGATTATCAACTACATCGCAACCGCGCCCAAGAAAACGCCCGTCAAACTGTACGTGCGCGAAAAGCCGGGCATGAAGGTCCAGTGGGGCAATGCGCACGTCTACGGCGGTCGTCGTGGCAAGACCGTCTTTGGTGACTGGGATGAGCTCAAGGCAATCCTCGACGCCAACGCCGACTCCATCGACTACTACGACGTAGAGAACGACTGCCGCAACTCCGCCGTGCCCATGCTCGACCTCAAGGGTATCAACGCCCGCATCGAGCCGGGCGCGATCATCCGCGACCGTGTCGAGATTGGCGATCGCGCCGTCATCATGATGGGCGCCATCATCAACATCGGCGCAAGCGTGGGCGCAGGAACCATGATCGACATGGGCGCGGTACTCGGAGGCCGCGCA
>URWR01000075.1 GCA_900551595.1 uncultured Coriobacteriaceae bacterium | reverse complement strand
TTTTGCCGAGTTGCTGGCTGGCTTCCATGACTTGGATACCTACTTTGCCGAGAAGCCCCTTGAGGAGAATGTTGTTGCCCTCATGGGCCTCATGAACGTGTGGTACGTCAATTTCTTTGGTATGGCATCTCACGCCATACTGCCGTACGACCAGTATCTGCATCGCTTCCCAGCCTATCTGCAGCAGCTCACCATGGAGTCAAATGGCAAGAGCGTGCGCTGGGATGGTACGCCTGTTACGTCCGATACCGGCGAGATCTTCTGGGGCGAGCCCGGCACCAACGGTCAGCATGCTTTCTACCAGCTGATTCACCAGGGAACCCGCCTGATTCCGTGCGACTTTATCGCGTTTGTCAATACGCCTAATCCCACACAGGATGGCGATCAGGACGTGCATGAGCTGTTCTTAGGAAACTTCCTCGCACAGACAAAGGCGCTTGCCTTTGGCAAGACTGCCGACGAAGTCCGTGCTGAGGGCACAGCAGAGTGGATGGTTCCTGCGCGCGTCTTTACCGGCAATCGTCCAACCACCTCGATTTTTGGTGCAGAGCTCACGCCTCATGCACTTGGCGAGCTTATTGCTCTGTATGAGCACATCACATTTGTTGAGGGCACGGTTTGGGGCCTTGATAGCTATGACCAGTGGGGTGTCGAGCTGGGCAAGCAGCTGGCAAAGCAGATAACCCCGGCGTTCCATGATGACGAGGCACTTGCCGTACAGGATCCTTCCACCCAGGCGCTTATCGAGTACTATCGCGCGCACCGCAAGTAATGCGAGAGGCGTAGGGCAGAAGCATCGGATCAAAGGCTTCGTGTTGGTCTAGCTTTGCACAATCAGTGTTTGATTTCTGAGAGGTGTTGGTGGTGTGCCAACACCTCTTTGTGTGAAGGTCTGGGTGTTTTGCCGCCGTGCAACCGCTAGTTGCATTTCTGTAAGACCTACTTCGCAAGCTCGAGATAAAAAGAGCTTACACGCCATCTACCTGCGCAATGCAACCAGAGGGCGCATGAAAAGAGATAAAAAAGCAGCCGTCAGTTGGTGGATAAGAGGCTTTTGCTACCGTAGTTTTAATGGTGCCGGCAGACAGCAGATAGTAACTAACGAAAGGTCTCTCATGAGCTTCCGCAACAATCTTCAGTATCTCCGCGCCTCACGAAATATGACGCAAGAGCAGCTTGCAATGTTGCTGGGTGTTTCTCGTCAATCGGTTACGAACTGGGAAGCCGAGAAAAGCTATCCGGAAATGGATAAGCTACTCAAGATTTGTCAGTTGTTTGATTGCAGTTTGGACGATCTGGTTCAAGGTGATCTTTCTGCATGCGCGAATGAAACAGTGGTGGATGCAGCGGCACAAATTCCTGCTGGACCTCCCACCGACATATGCGGGTACGATGAGCATCAGCGCAAGATAGCATGGCAGGTTCCTACAGGTGTCGCTATTATCATTGCTGGAGTTGGCCTCTGCGCTCTTCTCGATGGTCTTGAACCATTCGCCTCATCCGATAGCCTTGTTCCTCCTATAGCGCTTTTTGCATCCATTATTGTTGGCTTGATGTTTCTCATTCCTGCTGGGATGGAACATACAGCTTTTGTACGCGCTCATCCCTATATTGAGGATTTCTATACAGCTGAAGAAAAGCAGCACGCTCGTACGCAATTTACCTACGGTCTTATTGGTGGAATTGCTTGCATTCTGTTGGGAATGTTTACGCCTGCTCTGTTTGACAGCATTGTTGGTACGGAAGCTTCTGGATCTGTCTTTCTGTTTGTTATGGCCATTGGCGTGTGGCTTATCGTGCACTTTGGCATGCTTCTCGGTCGAACCAACATCGCTGAATACAATAAGAGTGCAATTGAAGATGCCGAAATTGAAGATATTGCCGCTGCCCAACTGGATAGTGCCCGCAAAGATGCCCTCATGGCACAAAAGCGCATCAACGAAAAGATTGGTGCGGTGTGTGGTGCCATCATGATTGGTGCAACCATTGTCGGCCTCGGATTTTTGTTTGTGGGACATAACCCGCTGTTTTGGCTCGCTTGGCCAGCCGGAGGCCTTCTGTGTGGTATCGCTTCGATTCTGATGGAAGCGTTTGGACGAAACGCATAAGGCTCGCAAGTCTATTTAAGAATATGCTCGCGGACGCGTGTTGCAAGTTCGCAGGTAAGTTGATGCGCCGTCTCCCTCTTGGGTCGTGTGAGATTAAAGCTGCGTATACGAGCAACAGTACCTTTGTGAAACTTTGACATACTGGCACCTGCGCGTTCGATACCCTGCTGCAAGAGGGTGTCGCGCGCAGCGCGCCAATCGTCGGAGTCACGTGGGAACTGGTCTACAAATTCGCTCATACGATCGTTGAGGTTCTTTTCCATATCGGCCACGATGTGAGCAAAATTCGTGAGCGCCGATATAGTGAGGGTGGCATCGCACGAAATGAGAGCGATGAGGATAAGTGCGAGCACTTCAACCAGCCAGCTAGGAAAACCGGCGAAAATGTTGATGAAGTGCGGGCCAATAACGTAGACCACAGCCACGCCGGCAGCACCAAAGAACAGAGATGAAGCTAAACAGATGCGACCATTGAGGTTGAAGGGCACATTGGTGTAATCCCACCAATAGGCATGAAACAGGGTCTCGAGGAGCCAATGCGTGAAATACTCAAGTGCGCTACAGGCAACCATGGAGACGAGAAAAACTTGCCACCACACGCTCGGTGCTGCTCCGTGTGGGAACGCGAGGGTTGCAAGTAAGATAACCGCTACACCACCAAAGCCATAGATAGGACAAAACGGCCCATAAAGAAACCCTCGGTTGGCCCATTTTCCATGTTTAATGGTGCAATATACCGTTTCCCACAGCCACCCAAGAAAGCTGAAAAGTACGAAGATAAGAACCGTCTGACAAACAATCATAATATGCAGCTCTCAGTTGTTGATTTTTGGCACGATAGCCCCTGAGCTGGTTATTACAAGCTAGTATAGCATCGGGGTAGGAGATGCTGCGTATGGAGCACACAGGCGAACATACAGAGGTCGATGAGATGGCCGCTGAGCTCTGCCGTCTTGGCCGTCTCAAGCGTGAACATGAGTTTATTCAGCATGGATCTACCACGGTCTATCAACATTCGCTTCGCGTTGCTCGCGTTGCCTGCAAGTTTGCAGCCGCTCTTTCACTAACGGTAGATCGCGACGCACTTATCCGCGGAGCACTTCTCCACGATTATTTTCTCTACGATTGGCATGAGGCTGATCCAAGCCATAGGTTGCACGGTTTTCGGCATCCTTCGCGCGCACTTCAGAATGCGCGCGAAGATTTTGAGCTCACCGCTACTGAGGAAGACATTATTGCTCACCACATGTTTCCGCTGGTGCCGATACCGCCACATACCCGTGAGGGTTGGATTGTTATGCTCGCAGATAAAGTCTGCGCACTGGAAGAAACAATTCGGAGATCCTAACCAATTGAAAGACATTGCGGTGCTTAAACGAGCCGCAGCTCATACCATGCCTGCCAGCGAATTTTTCTGCCTTGTTGACACTGCGCTACATTTCTCGTTGATAATGGGGAAAGGCAATGCGGAAAGGAGCTTACGTGGCACGCGTCATTATTTTCGGCAGCATGAATATGGACTTGTCAATCGAGTGCGATCGTATGCCGCAAGCAGGCGAAACACTGTCAGGCCATGATTTCATCACCAACCCTGGCGGAAAAGGCGCTAATCAAGCAGTGGCTGCGTCACGCCTTGGTGCGTCTGTGGGCATGATTGCCGCCGTGGGCGCCGATGGTTTTGGCAACGAGCTTGTTGCCACGCTTGAGGCGGTTGGCGTGGACTGCACGAAAGTAATGCGTTCATCAGAAACTTCTACCGGTGTGGCAATTATTGTGAGAAGTGCTGGCGACAATCGCATCGTGCTTTCAGCAGGAGCAAATCATTTGCTGAGCTCGGAAGATGTGGTGCGGGCGTTGCATGCTGTTGCGGAGCCAGGAGATGTTTTCCTGACGCAGGGCGAGTGCGATGCCGAGGCAACGCTGGCAGGTTTGCACGAGGCTCACAGCATGGGACTCTATACGATTCTTAATCCTGCGCCAGCTCGTCCTATGCCGGATGAGGCATGGGCGGACGTTGATCTTGTCTGCCTCAATGAGACAGAGTGCGAGCTTATGTGTGGCATTTGCCCCACCGATGAGGAGGGGTGCCTCAAGGCGGCTTCTCGTTTGCAGGAACTCGGCGTGCGCTCCGTTGTTATAACCCTTGGTTCTGAGGGATCCATTGGTTTTGAGGCGGCCGGTGACAAACCCGTGAGGGCAGTCGCGCGTAAGGTGGAGGTTGTAGATACAACTGCAGCTGGCGATACCTATATCGGCGCTTTGGCTGCTGGCCATGCAGCAGGCATGTCTCTTGTGGAATCGATGGCATGGGGCAGCGCTGCTTCAGCCCTTACCGTTGGAAAACTCGGCGCTCAGCAGGCAATTCCTACTGCAGCAGAGGTTGAGGCCACCGGATGGAAGAGCTGCTCGTAGCACCTTTTGCCGCACTTCGTTGGCACTATGAGTGAAGTAGCAAGGTATGACTGATAGGCAAAATAAGAAGTGGCAGATACGATCTGAAGATGTCACGCGCCAGCATGCTGGTGCGGAAGATAGGCGTCGGAGATCAACGCCGCGCCCACACCGCCGAGAAGATCCCGGAATTGTGGTATCTCGTGATCCGCGGGATGATGAGCGGGCAGCGGACGCTTCCTATCACACTTCAAACAGCCATCCAACACAAATCAAACAGGGTGCCCAACCCGCTACATCTTCGGCAGTTTCGAGGATGTGTAACCGGATACGCCTGGCGCTTGCTCATGCCGTGCAGGTTATGCGCGAACATGTATCGCGGCGGGCGATGTTAATTGGCGTCGGCATAATCGTGCTTCTCTGTGCTGTGGGCGTGCTGGTGCCACGGGCGTGCAGCCGCAGTGAAGAACAGGTGCCCGCTGATGCGGCAAATGGGATAGAGCGACCTGAGACAGATCAGGCATTCAAGCTCTATGGCGAAGGCAGAACAACCGCCACAGGGGATGGGCGTGTTACGTTTTGCGCTGTTGGCGATAACCTTATCAACGATAACTTGCTTGCACTTGCAGACGCCTGGGGTGGCACTGAGGGAGATGGTGTATATGACTTCGCACCGCTCTATTCCAATATTGTCCCTACGATTGCTTCCTACGACCTGTCATTTGTCAATCAGGAAACCACCATGGGTGGTACGGAAACCTTCGATTACATGGGCTATCCCAGCTACAACACACCCGATTCCTTAGCGCAAACTTTAGTTGATGTGGGCTTTAAGGTAGTTGCTACAAACTCGAACCATACGTATGACACTTGGGTGCCATCAATCGAACATCAGCAGGAACTGTTTGCAAACTATCCCGATCTTGTCACTATAGGAAGCTATGCTTCAGAAGAAGATCGCGCAACACCTCGCGTTGTAGAGTGCAACAACATTCGCATTGCATTTCTCTCTTACAGCTATGGTCAGAATGGCTATGAGCTATCGGACTTGCCCAACGATTATTATGCGGTGCCCTACTCGGATGAGGCGCTTGCTGCCGATGTTGCACGTGCGAGAGAAGTGTCTGATTTTGTCGTGGTCTATTTGCACATGGGCGATGAATATGTGCATGAGCCTACCGATGAGCAGCGTCGCATTGCTCACTATGCAGCTGATCTCGGCGTGGGCATGATGATAGGAAGTCATGTACATGTCATTCAGCCGCTGGAATGGATTGAACGCTCGGAGGGCACGCCACTTTCCGGCGAGGACGGGCCCAACGGTGGACGCATGTTAGTGGCCTATGGCCTGGGCGATTTTGTGAGCGGCTATGAGAACAACCCTAAGACTATTTTGAGTGGCATGCTTTCTTGCACCTTTGTGCGCGGCGATGGCGGTGCATCGGATATTTCTGTTGAAGATGTTGTTTGGCATCCGCTTATCGAACATCGTGAAGGCAATGAAGATACGGTAATGCTGGTGAGTGACTATACGCCTGAACTGGCAAATCAAAATGAGTTGCTTGCAGAGCTGAGCGATCCCTACACCTGGATAGTTACCACCACCAACGAGGTAATCGGCCCCGATTTTTCTATCGAGATGTAGAAGCGGTTCAATTTTGTTGTTGACAACAAGCCACTTTTCGCGCTAGAGTACCACGCAATCGAATAGCGTTGCCAAACCGAAGAAGCGGAAGTAAAACTGTCTGTGCAGGAAGAGCGTTACCTGCTGAGTGCGCCTACAGAGAGTCCGGGTGGCTGAGATCCGGATGGTGGCAGGGCAGCATAATGGACCCGCTGAGGGCGCGGAGAAGCACATAGCGTGCCTATGTGTGGAAGCTGCGACGGGAGCTCCCGTAACAGAGCAAGGATGTGTATGCATCCGAAAGAGTGGGCATAGTTCTTTTATGCCAACCAAGGTGGCACCGCAGGTGTGCAGATACGCGCGCTTGTCCTTGGGACCAATGTCCAGGGGCGGGCGTGTTTTTTGTATCCGTCCCGCGTACGCATCAGGTTTGCCAGACCTGATAAAGAAGGGAGCACACAATGACTATCAATCACACTTCCATTTCTCGTCGTTCATTCCTCCAGTTTGCTTTTGCTGGAAGCGCAGCTCTGTTTGCTGCAAATATGCTGGATGGCTGTAGCTCATCGGGATCCGGCGCATCTGAAGACAAATCCGCAGCTCGTTCCATTTGCTTTGTCGAGGTCGTAGAGAACGATGCATTTGTAGCTATGCAAGAGGGTTTTAAGGATGAGCTTGCAGCACAAGGATTTACCAACGTTACCTATGAAGTAAAGAATGCACAGGGTGATACCTCCACCCTTAATCAGATTGCTAGCCAGCTCAAGACCGAGTCTTACGACCTTATCGTTCCCATTGCAACCCCTGCAGCTCAGGCAGTAACCAACGCCGAGCTCGATACGCCGGTGGTATTTATCTCGGTGGCCGATCCTGTTGCAGCTGGTGTGATGAGCTCGCTCGATACTCCGGATAAGGGTGCTACGGGCACTTCCAATGATCTGCCGGTTGACGAGGTGTACGCATTTGGTACCGAACTGTATCCGGCTGCCGCCAATGGAGCTTGTGGCATTTTGTACTGCTCCGGTGAGGCAAATGCCGTTTCTGGTGCAGAGAAGATGCATGCTCATCTGGACGAGCTTGGCGTGGAATGCATCGAGCGCACGGTTACCAATTCTTCTGAGTGCCAGCAGGCGGCAACTGCTCTTGCTCAGCAATGCAGCTGCATCTATGTGCCGGTAGATTCGGTGGTGCAGTCTGCAATGACTTTGGTTACCGCTGCTGCCCTCGAGTCTGGTGTGCCAGTGTTTGGTTCCGATCCTGTTATGGCTGCTTCCGGCGCACTTTGTTCGGTTGCTGTTGGAAATGCCACCATTGGTGCCGCCTCAGCAGATATGGCAGCTAAGGTTCTTACAGGAACACCTGTCTCCGAGGTTCCCGCTGAGGTAGTAACCGATTACGAGCGCGATGTATGCCAGGAAACCGCCGATGCTCTCGGCGTAGTTATCC
>URWR01000074.1 GCA_900551595.1 uncultured Coriobacteriaceae bacterium | reverse complement strand
CAATTACCACAGAAAAGGGGGCGGGCCCCCGCCGACTCTGGTGTTTACAAGAGCTATTACATGCTTCAGCAGCCAGTGGCACAGATGCGTGATTTTATTACCGACGCTTTGCGCTCTTCTATTCCGGTCTATACGCTCGATGATGTTTTTGCCAAAAAAGACGATATTGCTAAAGATGTAAACGCGACAGTATCGGAACAAATGGCTGCGTACGGTTTTACGCTCGTTTCAACACTCATTACGCGTATTGCTTTGCCACGCGAAGTTGAGGACTCCATGAATCAGATCAACGCTGCTCAGCGTACAAAAGCAGCAGCTCAGGATTTGGCTGAAGCAGATCGTATTCGTCGTGTTACCGAGGCTCAGGCAGAAGCTGAAGCAATGGAGAAGTCTGGCGAAGGTATTGCAAACCAGCGTAAGGCCATCGCTGTAGGCATCAAAGATTCTCTTGAAACTATTCAGGAGACAGGCGTTACCAATGAGGAGGCAAATAAGCTCTTCATGTATACGCAGTGGACCGAGATGATGACTGAGTTTGCCCGCACCGGAAAGAGTTCAACGGTTGTCTTGCCTGCAAGCTTTAAGGAAACTGCCTCCGTCTTTGAGCAGATGGTGGCAGCAGAAGAAACAAATGAGCAGGCAAATGTTCCTCCCGTTCCACCACAAGAAAACTGAGGATGAGGTAAGCCTCGCTGAACAGACAGTTAAACAACCTACGAAAGCTTAGGCTCCAAAAATAGTTCGGACCGTATCATCCCAGGTGGTTTCATTAAGCGAAAGCGTGAGATTCGAGCCACCTGGGATAACTTCACCAGAAACATCGGCTGTTACAAAGCACTCGCGAATAGGTGTCTCAGCAATAAGGCGATTGTATTCTTCTGCGATAAGTTCAAGGTCCTTATCATCAATCTCATCGCCTGGTTCGAGGTCGAGGTCATACGTTATATAGGATGCTAGATCCCATGCAATGGAATCTACATCGGGGCAGTTCGCATAGAAGAAAATAATGCCGGATACATCGTAGCCTGCTTGAGAACTTTCGTCTCCCGACGTATAGATGCTTACACTTGAGACTTTATAGGTTATTTTCGAGGTAATGTCAGAGCTTATAGTTTGGCTGTCCAAGCCAACTTCATCGAGCTCAAAGCCACAGGAATCTGTGAATTCATAGGAGAAAGCAGCCGAGGCTTGCTCTGAATAGGGGCTTTCGCCGGCAGCCATTTTATCTATTTCTGTACGCAATACATCAGAAGCAAGGTTATCGGCCGTGGTTTCGTTGTCGTACCAAGAAAGAGCAGGATCGATCGATGCCGTAGCAGGTTGGAGCGTGTAGGAGTAATTCAAGTCTTCAAATGGATCGATATATGCATAGTCGAATGTGTAGTCATACTCGTCATCGTCGGAAAACGACGATGAGATCGAATCTATACACGAAGGAATAATTGTTAAGACTTGTGATATCACAATGATGATGAAGAACAGACCTAAGATGCGGTTGGCTGTTTTTCTCCGATGTTGTGGCACAGGAGAAGGATTTGCATACCTTTTACGGTGACGACGTCGAGGTAAAGGTTTGGGAGCGGGCGTTTCTTGAACTTCTGGCGCTTCATAGGTAGGCGCGGTATATGACGGATCATGCCAAGTATGCGTATCTTTTTTGGTGCCAACGGTACGATCTTTGGAGGGCCTAAACGCATCGTCCGTATCTTCATCAGGCGAAACAATAGGATCATAAACACCGGCAAGGTCTGGTTCATCATGGGGCATGATGGGGTCCGGTGCATTAAAGGGATCTATAACTTTTTCATCTTGCTCGGAGCGCCTGGTGCCTCGTCGTGCCATTGCTTCTCCAGTTCAAAGTAATACAAGCGTCAAAGGCCGATATACTCGTAAAACATGAGTATATCGGCCTTATAGTACGACGATCATATTGCTTCGGTAACCGCCAAACGATTTTTAGTCGTCGATTCTTAAATTGTATTCAAGGGTTTCCTCAGCATGATCAAGACGGTCTTCTAAGCGATCGGTCTCGCGGTCAATTTCGCGGAATTCTTCACGCGTTATGGTGCCATCACGTGCCTCGCGTTCACGGGCATTTTCAAAGGCATCAATCTCACGATCAAGGGCATCAAGCTGGCTCTGAATATCGAGGTAGGTCTGATAATCTGCTTCGTAGTCGCCTGAAGCAGTGGCGTTTTGGCAGGTTGTTTCCAATTCACTGATGCGTGCTTCGAAGTCTGCAAGATCATCTGAGGAAGCTTGCTGAGAAGTATCAGTTGTAGACGAATCCTGCGCAGCGTCTTGTTTGTTTTGCGATGACTGTTGGTTTTCGGTTGAGGTGTTCCCTTGCGTTGCTTGTAGCTCAGCAACCTGTTCTTCCAGTTCTTCTATGCGCTGTTGATCACTCGGATTTGAGCAGCCAACAAGAGCGAGGGCTCCTATGAGAAGCATGGCGCTTATGAGCTGGACGCGGGAACGGCGTAAAGCAGATCTCATGTCGGGCTCCTTTTTATCGAGGCAACTGCTGTTTATTTGTAGACAGTTGCTAAAACAGGTGAGATGAGAATGCCCAATCTCAAGATCTGCTTTTCAGAATCTTTACAGTTCATCGGTGAATTGTATAAAACATCCGCCGACTGAAGCAGTTTATATGAGTTCAATAGAAGCAAACATCGTGTCGTTTGTATCGTCGAGTGTAATAACGAGGTTGCCTTCTTTATTTCGACCAATACCCGGACGAACTAAATCTCCCAAAACGGCAGCGCGGCGATAATCCACACGAAGGACGTGCGGATCGATCTCACGATCGAGCTGTTCTAATGCCATTTGAACATACTCGGCATTATTAACATGCTCGTTCGTATCTATTTGCCCACGACGAATGGTAAGAGGATCGCGGAATTCTCGCGACTCAGGAATCACAACACGCCTTGACTCCGGCGGCATGGGTAAAGGCTCATGCGTGCCATATGGCTCTACAAAACGCGGTTCAATTCGCGCTGGTTTTCCAGTTTCCATATTGAGAAAAACCCAGGATGATTTGCCTTTTGCGACAAAATTACCCTCATCGTCGCGCAGATAAAAGAAGCGCTCTGCTGTAACACCTCGAAAACGGCTTGCAAACGTACCTACAGTTATATGTTCACAAAGGGCTGGATAGCGATCGATTGCAATATGCCAGTGAGTAAGCACCCATGCATGACGTTCCTGTTTAAGCCATCGCATTCCGACGCCGAGCACCTCAGATTGAAATGTACTGCAGTCTTGGAAAGCATTTACGTGAGCAAAAGCCTTATGAACTACTTCTTCCCATAACAGCTTGCTCAAGGCTCAAAGTGATGGGATAGGGCAAGATCTTTGTTGCTGCATAAAGAGTGTGCATATACGGGGAAGGTATACAAAGCGCGCGTCCAAGCCGTGCGGCTCTCAAGGCTTTTGCGGCAACCCTTTCTGGTTTTTCAAATCCTGTTAGACGGGCCATGCGCATTGCTTCAGCAGAATCGAGGGTGTGGTCGAGAAATGCTGTCTGCATAAAGCGGGGGCACACAGCAGTTACATGAATGCCAACACCTCCAAGTTCAGCATCAAGGGCACGAGAAAAATCCAATATGAAACGTTTAGCAGCTGAGTAGACCGAAAGACGGGGCTGCGGCATAAAAGCAGCTGCGCTTGAAACGTTTAATATGCGTGAGCCAGCCAGCATGTAGGGGAGCACGTGATAAGAAAGCTCCACTGGAGCAAGTGCAAGAAGACGTACCATTGCGGCATTGTGCTCTAAGGGGACAGATGAAAACCTGCCAAAAGCACCAAAACCTGCGTTGTTAATGAGGAGTGCTACCGTGAGGTTTGTTTCTTGTGCGAGTGCATGAGCAATCTGCTCGCAGGCATCTTCTTGTGTTAGGTCAAGCGCAAAAGGACGGAGAGGTGTTGACAGAGACTGGGCAAGCGCTTCGAGTTTGTCGGCATGGCGAGCAACGGCCCAAATTTCATCCAGACGTCCAAAGGCGCCTTTATCGAGTTGATGGGTAAATGCCGCTCCAAGTCCTGAAGAAGCACCTGTAACAATAGCAATGGTAGGCATGGTCTTACTCCTTCTTAGCAAATGACCAATACAATCATTGTAGGTATGTTCGAATAGTTCTACCGCATGAAGGGAAGTGTCTATGAATGAGCGACAGCGCCGTGATGCAGGTCTTTGGTATGACGCAAATTATGATGAGAGTCTTGTAAAAGAGCGTCTCGATGCTGAAGAACTTACTTTTGAACTCAACAGAACGGCACCACAAGATGTTGAGCGCCGCAATGCCTTGCTCAAACAATTACTTGGCTCCCTTGGTGAGCACATAGAAATACTGACACCTTTTTTCGTGGATTATGGCTATAACGTTTCTGTTGGCGATTGGTCGTTCATCAATCATGGAGCGTATCTGATGGATGGTGCGTCCATCACCATTGGTTCCCATGTATTTATCGGCCCAAATTTTGGCGCATATACTGCGCAACATCCGCTTCTTGCTCAGGATCGCAATCGCGGTCTCGAGATTGCGCACCCTATTGAAATTGGCGATGACGTATGGATTGGCGCTGACGTCAAAGTGCTCGCAGGCGTTTCTATTGGACGTGGAAGTGTTATTGGTGCAGGCAGTCTTGTTACCCGTTCTATTCCGGAAGGTGTAATAGCTTTTGGAAACCCGTGTCGTGTGATAAGGGAATTGAATGAGGACGACAAAATAGGAGACGAGTAGTTTATGCGCGCGTGAAGAGAGCAACAGCACGCACAATGCTGTCGGTAACAGCAGAAACCGCCTGAGGGTCGGCGACGCGCAGGTCGATTTGTCCCTTAAATCCTGATTCGGTTATTTCTGTAAACCGAACTTGTACTTTTGGATTTGAGGTAATGGCACATATGCTTTCAGCGGCCTTTTGTGCAGACCCCTCAATTGATTTGGCGTAGGTGTCGAGGGTTTCATCCGCAAAAGTTCCTGCGATGGGAACGCTTACAGCAGCGTCGTCAGAAAGCTTAGAAAAAGATGTCTTTGAGAGAACTGAGTTTGGGATTATGACCGTACCGTCTGTTGCGGTGTCAATAGTGGTGTGGCGCCAACCAACATCGTGTACGCGTCCCTTTGCGTTTCCTACCTCAATAAGATCTCCGGGAACAACCACACGCATAAACGTGAGCTGCAGGCCACCAATAAGATTTGAGAGCGTATCCTGAAAACCGAGGGAAAGAGCGATACCGCCAACGCCAAGAGCTGCAATAAAAGCGCTGACATTTACGTTGAAGCAGGTGTCCAAAATAACACTAGCTCCAAGGGCCCATACCGTTCCGCGGGCGATATTGACAATGATTGAAGAGGATGGCAGCGGATTCTCTTCACTTCTCAGCATGTGACGTAGAAGTTTAGCAACCAGGTTTGCAAGTATCTTTGTTGCGAGAACAAGGATGACAAACCATATGAGGGTGCGTACCCAGGGCTTGGCAAGGATTTCTTGAATCATATTGAAGATGTCGGACATGAGTCCTCCCTGCGTTTTGGCCGATTGTTATGCCAGAGCAAAGCCAAGCCTCGAAGAATGAGTGTCTCATCAACAATGACATCATGATGCACAAGGCATGCCATCTCTTGGGCATATGTTCCGGTTACAACAATAGTGACAGTATCAGTGTTCCCCAATTCGGCGATAACAGCGTCGAGCAATCCGTCGACTCGTGCTGCTTCACCTAAAACGACACCAGATCGCATGGCAGCTTGTGTATTGCGCCCTATAACTTCTTGAGGAGCTTGAAGTTCAATTTCGGGGAGACGGGCAGCTGCTTGTGAGAGTGAACGGGCTCCAAGTTCAATACCAGGGGCGATAACACCGCCTATAAAAGTGCCGTTTTTATCAATGATTTCCAGGTTGGTTGTCGTACCAAGATCAACTACGACAACAGGGGTTTGATAGGAATGGCGTGCAGCTACGACATCGGCAACACGATCGGCTCCGACTTCGGAAGGATCATCAAAGCGCATGCGTATTCCCGATTTAAGACCAGGGCCAACCACTAAAGGTCGTGTGGGACTTATCTGGGCAAGTGCGGTGCGCCATGGTTGGACAAGCGTTGGCACAACGCAAGAGAGTATGCAGCCCGCTAGTGCGTTGCCGGGCAGAAGAGATAGAGCCTGGTGAAGTTGGATTCTCGCATCATCAGCTGTGAGGCGGGAAGGAGTGGAAAGCTCACAAGAGCCTTGTAGAAGAGGCTTTATCTGCTGTGTTGTTGAGGCATGTTGTATGGTAAGCACACCGAAGCGTGTAATAGTGTTTCCCACGTCAACGGCGAGTATTGTCTGTGCGTTGGCTATGGCAGATTGCTGTTGCTGCACAGTGTGCCTCCCGATGAACTGATTTTTTTTACACTTAATCGTCCCTGCAATACTTTCTTTTCGAATTATACTTTTCCTACTCAAGGCGTAACCCGACTCCCTAAGCCACGTTTTGTTGGGCTTATAGAGGGAGCGGATATACGAAGGGGCAACTATATGAATCATGCAAGTAAGCCTACGGCTTTACGTGGCCAGCTTTCTGGTGCCGGTATTCTTATCGGCTGTATAGGCTGTGTCATTATCACGGCATCATCGGTGTATACCGCTCTTAAAATGGGCTCATTGCCGTGGCCAACCATCTTTACCTCTATCACTGCGCTTGTGTTACTTCGTGCTTTTGGGCGCACAAGTCTTAACGAGGCAAATGTTACGCAGGTAATTATGTCTGCCGGATCGATGGTAGCTGGCGGTCTGGCGTTTACTATTCCCGGTATTTGGATTCTGGGAATGACAGAAGAAGTTTCCTGGATAGAAATGCTGGGTGTTGCTCTTGCAGGAACGTTGCTTGGCTTGGTATGCACGGCCCTTATCCGCCATCGTTTTGTAGAGGAATCTGATCTCGAATATCCCATTGGTACGGCGGCAGCGGAAACACTCCTTGCAAGTCGTGAGCGTGGACGTACCGGTCAAAGGCTCTTTGGTGCCATGGGACTTGCTGGTCTTTGGTGTGTTGTAAGGGATGTTTTTGGCTTCATGCCTTCCCTTGTGTGTTCACTGCCCATTCCAGGCGTTGCGTTCGCAATTCAAAATTCACCTATGCGACTCGCGGTGGGTTTTCTTGCTGGCCGTCGCTCGATGATCTATTGGATGGCAGGCGCTCTGCTCGGTTGGTTTGGCCTGGTGTTTGGTGGATCCCTGTTGGGTGTTTGGGATGTTTCTACCGCGCAGGGTATTGTGAGTAGCTTGGGTATGGGCCTGATGATGGGATCTGGCGCGGGCGTTGTGGTACGCGATATTGCGATCCCAGTTTTCAAACGTCTGAGCTCTTCTCATGAGAAAAGCACCACGCAGAAAAAAGGTTTCTTTGCCGATATTACCTCCCGTTTTGATGCGGGCGTTTTGGCTCTTATGACCGCTGCAGCGGCTCTGATTGCTTGCATATGGCTGAATTTGGGCCCTGCCGTGAGCATAGTTATTGTGGTGCTCTCTTTTGTAACAGCTGTGATGAGTGCCCAATCGGTGGGCCAGTCTGGCATCGACCCGATGGAGATATTC
>URWR01000073.1 GCA_900551595.1 uncultured Coriobacteriaceae bacterium | reverse complement strand
CGCCTTGGGAGGAGGATAGATGAGCAACACCATGCGCGGCGTGTACACGAATCTTACCGAGATTCGCCGCAAAGTATTCCGAGGCGTTGCAGAGATTGCCTATGGCGACGAGGATGATGCAAAACGTCTTGAACAGCTGCCGTACGAGATTATCCCAGGTGAAATCGCCACGTATCGTGAGAGTGTCTTTCTGGAGCGTGCAATTGTCTCTGAGCGTATTCGCCTGGCGCTGGGGCTGCCTTTGCAGGGTGTAGATAAGCCAGCTGAGCTCACTGAAGGTCTCACAGAAGCCTGGAAACCTGAGACCTACTATGAGCCGCCCCTTATCAATATCATTTCTTTTGCATGTAATGCTTGCAAAGACAATGTGTATGAGGTTAGCAACGCATGCCAAGGCTGCTTAGCTCACCCTTGTCGTGAAATTTGTCCCAAAGGTGCCATTACCTTTGTGAACAAGAAGGCTTATATCGATCAGAGTAAGTGCATTAAGTGTGGTCGATGCATGGCCATTTGCCCCTATCATGCGATTCAGCACTACGAGCGCCCCTGTGCAAAGGCTTGCGGTATGCACGCCATTGGCTCGGATGAGCATGGTCGCGCCACAATTGATTACGACAAGTGTGTCTCCTGCGGTCAGTGCCTTGTTAACTGCCCCTTTGGTGCAATTGCTGATAAGAGCCAGCTCTTCCAGGTCATTCAGGCCATCAATCAGGGCGATGAGGTTATTGCTGCTGTAGCGCCTTCGTTTGTTGGCCAGTTTGGCGGCAAGGGCAACGTGGGCAAGCTGCGTGAAGCTTTCAAGTTGCTTGGTTTCTCCGGCGTTGAAGAGGTCGCGCTTGGAGCAGATTTGTGCTCTGTTCAGGAAGCCGATTACTTCATAGAAGAAGTGCCGGATAAGATGCCCTTCATGGCAACTTCTTGCTGCCCCGCATGGTCGGTTATGGCAAAGAAGGAATTCCCTGAATACGCAGAGTGCGTTTCGATGGCGCTTACACCAATGACGTTAACGGCCCGTATGATTCGCCGTGAACACCCCAATGCCAAGATTGTGTTTGTTGGCCCTTGTGCGGCAAAGAAGCTTGAAGCCATGCGTAAGAGTGTCCGTTCAGAGGTAGATTTTGTTCTTACCTTTGAAGAGATGGCGGGCATGATGGCTGCAAAGGACATTGAATATCTTGAGCTTGAAGATGACAATAAGTCCGACTTTGATGTTGCCTCTGCCGATGGCCGTGGTTTTGCTGTTTCTGGTGGCGTTGCCAAGGCTGTTGTAAATGTCATTAAGGATAAGTACCCCGATCGTGAGGTCAACGTTGAGTCTGCGGAAGGCCTTGAGGAATGTCGCGTCATGATGAAGGCGGCTGCTAAGGGCAAACTCAACGGCTACCTGTTGGAAGGCATGGCCTGCCCCGGTGGCTGCATTGCCGGCGCCGGTACTCTTGCTCCCATTCAGAAGACGTCTGCAATGGTTGGCATGTATGCTCGTCGTTCTCCCCACAAGCATGCAGATGAGAGCGGTCTTGAGGGAAATATTCCTGAGCTTGTGCGCGAAGACGATTACAAGAATCTTGGCGCCAACGAGATTGCCGAAACCGAAGACGCTATGGGAACGGCTCATAAGGATGACGCTGCGAAATAGCGTGTTTGTTACAGCGTGTTTGAAGGCCTGAACAGTTTGTTCAGGCCTTTTTTCTTGAAAGTGACACTGTGAAACGTCTTAATCGCTCGGCGTGAAAGAAGAAAAAAGAGGCCGGAGCAGATGCCGGCCTCAGGCTTTTTATTGCAGATGTAAGTAATTACTATTCTGTCTTTTCGCCTTTTACTGAGGCATAAAACGTAGCAGAGGGGAAAACATCCTTGATCTTGCTGCCGTTTACAAAAGGAATTGCCAAGAATTCATCAAGAGTGGGAACGAGATCGCTGCAATCCACATAGTGATTCTTATGGTTGCGCTTACTAGTGTCTTGGGCTCGCCATGCTTGGAAATTTGCATCGGTGAGATAGTACATGGCCGATCCAACCTTCATGTACACAGAGTGATTACTGTGAAGGTACTCGACCAGGCCGTCGTAATCCAAATCAAGAGCCTCGTTTGCACGCTTGCCCATGGTGGCCCGTCCTTTCCTCGTAGGGGAACCTTCCTATAAAGGCATCATACCTTTGTTTATTGCTTACCTTCCCTTTTTTGCCCTTACATTTTGCTAATGACAGAGAAGCTAAGGATGCAGGGCCTAAATCGTTCGGCGAACGGAAAGACAAATTCTATTATTGGCAGGTAGGTTATGCTTAATTTCATTGTGGTACTTATGTGTTAGCGCTGATGTAGCCTTTGGGGGGACAAGCTGTGAAACAGAGACCTCACCAACAGGTGTCCCATATGGCACAACCGGCAAAAGCTCTTCCTAAACATCGCGGAAAAGTATTTGTTGCTGCACTTTTTGCGGTTGCCTTTGTCTGTGTTTGTATCTTTTGCGGGCCAACACTTTTCAAACAAATTCCGGGCATAGCATCCAACATCTTGTCAGGTGGAAATCCTGCCGAAAGCACAGCTGCTGTAAGTGAAAACAATGCCAATGCTTCTGATTCTGGCGCAGTGGTGTTAGATCGAGAGTCGCAAGAAACGGAAGTTTCGGTTGTGATGATTGGCGATGTTCTTGTCCACCGAGGGGTATGGGAAAGTGGCGAGCACTCCGACGGTACTCGCAATTATGATCACCTCTTTGCTCAGGTGGCTCCTGATATTTCTTCTGCCGATGTGGCAATTGTTAATCAAGAAACTGTTTTAGGTGGAGCTGATCTGGGATTTTCAGGGTATCCAACATTCAATAGCCCGCAGGAGATTGGCGATGCGGAAGTAACAGCGGGCTTTGATGTGGTTCTTCAAGCGAGTAACCATGCATTGGATAAAGGACAGGCGGGTATTGATAATGCGCTTGTGTATTGGCGTGAAAAGCATCCTGATATAGCTGCAATTGGAGTGGCAAAACAGGGTGAGCAACTCAATTCTATGGGCGTTATTGAGCGCAATGGCGTGAAGATAGCAGTGCTCAACTACACCTTTTCAACAAATGGTATTCCTTTGCCTGAGAATAACGCCAACGCAGTAAGTATGCTTTCGGAGAGTCAGATTGCTCATGATGTTCAGGCCGCACGTGATCAAGGTGCTGACATTGTGATTGCTTGTCCACATTGGGGTGAAGAATATCAAAATGCCCCCAATGAGAGCCAAAAGCATTGGGCGCAGGTTTTTGCTGATAATGGCGTAGATGTTGTTATTGGCACTCATCCGCATGTCCTGCAGCCCGTAGAGATGATTTCACGCTCCGATGGTGGAGAGACTCTCGTTTTTTGGTCGCTCGGCAACTTTGTCTCTACGCAACCAACCGCAGGAACCATGGTTGGCGGCATGGCAAAAGTGACGCTCGCTAAAGACGAGTTTGGTAGCTCCATTGAATCTTGGGAACTTGTTCCGGTGATAACCCAACGTCTTTCTGGCAGTGGTCTAACAACCTATCCGCTCTCTGCCTACACCGATGAGCTTGCTCAGGCAAACGGGATTCGTGGCGTTGATGGCTCAGTGGACTTTTCGTTGCCGTGGATAAAAGATTATTGCGCACAGGTACTTGGATCCGATTTCTCAAAAGATGCTTGTGTCTTGCGCGGAAGTTCAACGGATAACCAAAAAAGTGCAGGTAAAGAGCAAAAATAAAGCCAGCACAAGTGTGTGCAAAGCATGTTGAGCGCTTCGACAAATAAATGGTTTTACAAAGAGGCATTCAATAACAACTTAGAGCTGCTACTATGTGGGGTTACGTGCGGATGGGTGCCGTCTACACCTCCGCAACGTCTGACGGATTTGTTGCCCGTAACGGCACGGGGTGACACAGACGAGAGGATACATATGGGCATGACCCACAGTATGCATACACGCACCTGCGGCGAGCTGCGTCGCGACCAAATTGGTCAGGAAGTTACCCTTACTGGTTGGGTTTGGCATCGTCGTGATCATGGCGGTCTTATCTTTGTAGACCTTCGTGATCGTGAAGGTGTTACACAGATTTCTTTCGACCCTGAACATTCTGGTGGCGAGGCATTTCATATCGCAGAGACCATTCGTCCTGAGTGGCCGCTTAAGGTAACTGGTGTTGTTCGTGAGCGTCCGGAAGGCATGAACAATCCAAAGCTGGCAACTGGCGATATCGAAGTTCTTATCGACCATATTGAGGTTCTCAATACCTCAAAAACACCGCCGTTCCAGATTGAGGACCATATGGATACGGCAGAGGATGTTCGTTTGCGCTATCGCTATCTCGATATCCGTCGTCCTCATATGATGTCCAACCTCAAGCTGCGCAGCGATTTTACGTTTGCCATTCGCGATGCTCTCCATAACCGTGCGTTTATGGAGGTAGAAACACCTGCGCTCTTTAAGTCAACACCTGAAGGCGCACGAGACTTCCTCGTGCCAAGCCGTACGCAGCCGGGCCATTTCTATGCATTGCCGCAGTCTCCTCAGCTTCTCAAGCAGCTGCTTATGGTTGGCGGAGTTGAGCGTTACTACCAGGTTGCTAAGTGCTTCCGCGATGAGGATCTGCGCGCTGATCGTCAGCCTGAGTTTACGCAGGTCGATATTGAGATGAGCTTCGTTGATCAAAACGATGTGATGTCTGAGCTTGAGGATGTTCTTGCAAGCGCTTTTGCAAAGGTTGGCGTGGATATGCCAACGCCTCTTCGTCGCCTGAGCTATTGGGATGCTATGGATACCTATGGCACCGACAAGCCCGACACCCGCTACGACATGAAGCTGCACGATGTAACATCCATCTTCACGGATTCAAAGTTCAAGCTGTTTGCAGGTGCTGCCTCCACCGAAGGGCAATACGTCAAAGCGCTCAACGCAAAGGGTGCTGGTACATGGCCTCGTGCACAGATTGATAAGCTCGCAGATGTTGCAGCCGGCTTTGGTGCCAAGGGTCTCGCTTGGATTGCATTCAGAGAAGATGGTTCGATTAACAGCCCTATCGTAAAGTTCTTCTCAGATGAGGAAATGGCCGCCCTGCGCGAAGAGATGGATGTTGTCCCCGGCGACCTCGTTATGTTTGCTGTGGCAGATCGTCTGACGGCAGATACAATTCTTGGTGGCATGCGTTGCCATATGGCCGATGCCTTAGATGTGCCTCGTGAGGGCCACGATTTCCTGTGGGTAGTAGACTTCCCGCTGTTCCATTGGGACGACGATACCAAGCGTTATGAAGCTGAGCATCAGCCCTTTACGCTTCCTACCGAGACCGATGTCGAGAAGATCAAGGCCGATCCGCTGGCAGCTGGCTCTGCGACGTATGACTTCGTTATGGATGGATACGAGGCCGGCGGTGGTGGTATGCGTATCCACAATGCTCAGATGCAGCTCGAGATGCTTGAGCTTATGGGCTTTACCGAGGAAGACGCTCGCGATAAGTTTGGCTTCCTGATGGATGCCCTTGAGTATGGTGCGCCTCCTATGGGTGGCTTTGCGCTCGGTCTTGACCGTGTATGTATGCTGCTTGCTGGTGAGGATTCCATTCGCGAAGTTATGGCGTTTCCCAAGACTTCAAGCGGCTCCGACCTCATGAGCGATGCGCCGGGTGAGGTTACCTCAAAGCAGCTTAAGGAAGTTGGCCTGCGTCTGCTCTAAGGCGTCTTCGCTTCTGAACCAGGTTTATTTCTTTATATGTTTCAGAAAGACTGCTCGCTGTGCGGGCAGTCTTTTTTTAAGCATGGGTCTCGTTCTCTTTTCATGCGCTCTGTACTTACCCAGTAAACATGCTTGACAGAGACACGACTAAGACCTATATCCTTGACTCGTCAATAATTGCTAAGTCAAGGATTTGTCATGAATCAAAAGAGATTCGAAGAGACACGTGAGGAAAACGAAGAGCTTGGTCGTTCACTTCATGATCCTCATATGCTGCTTTATCGGGCATTTCATGCTCAACGCTCCTGTTTAAGGTCTGCAATGACAGAACTGGGTCTTGCGAGCGGTCAACCAAAATACCTTTCTTACCTTGCCGCCAATGGTTCAGCAACACAGCGCGAGCTTGCAGATTACTTTCTCGTTGATCCAGCGGCGGTAAGCCGTGCACTTGATGCGTTTGAACAAGGTGGTTTTCTTATTACCGAACCAGCAAGTGATAGACGTACAAAAAAAGATACGTCTTACCCAGCGTGGAGTTGTGCTTGCTTCTGCGTGGGATGCGTGTTGCGATGAGATCGACGAGGCAATGCTCAAAGGCTTTTCTGCTGACGAATGCAAGAGCTTTGCCACCTTACTCATGCGTGTACGCGAGAATCTTGAAAACTACGTAAGAGGTGAGGCGTAATGGATGATATTCGCCTTCTCCTTCATCACTTTGGTCCTTATAAAAAGGATGCGGCAGTTGGCGCCTTGTTTGTTCTGCTTGAAACAACACTTGAGCTCATTATTCCAATTCTCATGTCGTCCATTATCGACGATGGCATTATGAAAAGAGACATGCAGCTCATTTTTGTGCGTGGTGCACTCATGTTTGCCTGTGCAATCCTTGCCCTTTTATTTGGCCTGGGCTATGCCCGATCTACAGCAAGAGCTGCGATGGGTTTGGGAGCAAGTCTTCGTGAAGCTGAGTTTGCATATGTCCAGCGTTTCTCCTTTTCCAATCTCGATAGTTTTGAGACATCCTCACTTGTGACTCGCATGACATCGGATGTAACGGTCATCCAGAATGCGCTCGTAGCATCATTTCGCCCTATGCTTCGTGGACCTTCTCTGTTGGTAATGGGTCTGTTGCTGGCTTGTTTTATGAGTGTTCCTCTGGCGCTTATATTTTGCATAGGGCTGCCATTTATGGCAGTTGCCCTGTTTTTGGTTGTTCGTCATGTGGCGCCCCTGTATCAAGTGCTGCAGGGCGTTATGGATCGTCTGAATGATGCGCTTGAGGAGGATCTTACGGCGATTCGTGCCGTAAAGGCCTATGTGCGTGAAGGCTATGTTGCCGAACGCTTTGATGAGGTAAACAAAGATTTAGCTACAACTGCTACGCGCACGTTTCGTAGTGCCGTGCTGAATACTCCAATCTTCCAGCTCAGCATGTATGCGACCTGTGTGGGCATCCTCTGGGTCGGCGGCAATATGATTCTGGCAGGGACGCTCGAGGTGGGTACCCTTACGGGTTTTATGACCTATGTCTTTCAGATCGTAAATTCCCTCATGATGATCTCCAACGTTTTTCTGCTTATGGCACGAGCAATTACTTCAGTACATCGTGTGGGAGAAGTGCTTGCTGAGGAACCCACACTTGTATCGCCAGAGAAAGCCCTTACAGAAGTTCCTAACGGATCAGTCTCATTTAAGGACGTGTCGTTTAAATATCGGCAGGATGCTGAGCAAAACGTGCTCACTGATATTTCGTTTGATATTCCAGCCGGTTCCACCGTGGGTATTTTGGGTGGTACAGGTTCTGGCAAATCGACGCTCGTACAGCTTATTGCGCGCCTCTATGACGTGAGTGTTGGCAAGGTGTGTGTAGGCGGGCATGATGTGCGCGACTATGATCTTGTCGACCTTCGCGATGCGGTGGGGGTGGTACTCCAAAACATCGTCTTATTTACGGGTA
>URWR01000072.1 GCA_900551595.1 uncultured Coriobacteriaceae bacterium | reverse complement strand
CTGGTCATAGGCGTGCACCCACCAAATAAGCCGTTCACCCTCCCCTAAAGCTGGCACGGGTTCTCTGCGCTCAAGGTAAAGATCCGTTTCGTGGCGGCCAAGGCGCACACGATACCGCGCAGTTTGACACCCATGTATGAGAGTTCCAAATGAGCCTGCTTCAAGCACTTCATCAATAGGAAAGCTGCGCCCATCACGCCATATAACACAGACAGGATCTATCGATCCGTCGCGGCCAAAACGAGCCACAACGTCAACATACTCACGGTGGACACGCCGCCGCTCCCCTTGTGATGTCGTTACATAATCCATAGCGGTATTATCGTACGTGTGTTCTTATTTTCCTAATGGGATTGCTATGGAGTATTTCTTTTTTGTCCGACCCTCAGTATATCCTCAATACAGAACATTTGTTCTCATGAGGAAGGACTGACTATGGCTGAGCACACCTATCTCTGTATCGATCTCAAAAGTTTTTATGCAAGCGTTGAGTGCGCAGATCGCCAGCTTGATCCTTTCACCACCGATCTTGTTGTGGCAGATCCAGAACGGAGTATAAATACTATCTGTCTCGCCATTACCCCAAGCATGAAAGCAAAAGGCGTCCATAACCGCTGTCGCATACGAGATATTCCTAAAGACATGGCCTACATCACTGCCGTACCACGCATGCATCGCTACATGGAGGTTTCTGCAGAGATTTATCGCACATACCTTTCCTTTGTATGTTCTGAGGACATCTGGCCGTATTCGATTGATGAATGCTTTATAGACGCAACACCATATTTACGCCTCTACCATGTTGATATACATACCTTCGCTCGCCAGGTTATTGCCACTGTACGCACTAAAACAGGCATTGCTGCTACAGCGGGCATTGGTCCAAACATGTTTTTGGCTAAGGTTGCCCTCGATATTTGCGCCAAACATGCAGACGACGGCATAGGCATCCTTGATGAAGAGAGCTTTCGACGCGAAATATGGTTCCACCACCCCATTACCGATATTTGGAGCATTGGCTCAGGCACAGCGCGTCGGCTTGCTCAACGCCATATCTATGACCTAGCAGGAATATGTGCAGAACGTCCTGAAATCATTCGATCCATGTTTGGTAAAAACGGAGAATACCTGCTCGATCACGCCTGGGGTCTTGAACCTGCCACCATCGCCGATTGTCGAAACTACACACCTCAAGCCCATTCCCTTTCCAATGGACAAGTTCTTATGCGTGATTACACGTTCGAAGAAGCCCGGACGGTTGTACGTGAGATGGTTTTTGGTAGCTGCATGAATCTCGCCGAACAACTGCTTGCCTGTGACACAGTGGGTCTCTGGATAGGTTATTCACGCAGCCTTTTGCGATCAGAGGATGCACGAAATACTGCACCCTCCATGCACGCGGGCGGACAGCATTACTTAGGCTGCATTACCGCATCCGAACGGCGTATTTCCCAAGCGCTTATGGAAATCTTTGATACGCAGGTTTCTCCAACAGCGCCCATCAGGCGCATCAACATTGCACTCATGGGTGTCGTACCCGCCCACCAAGCCATGCCAACCCTGTTTGACAATGTGGAACAAGACGAACGAGAAGCGCGTCTTGCGCAGGCGGCCGTTCGTGTGCGCCGGCGTTTTGGCCCCAATGCGCTTTTGCGCGGCACAAGTCTTAAGCCCGGTGCCAACGCCTATGAGCGCAACTTACAGATTGGAGGCCATCGTGCATAATGCCGTCGAAACCAACGCTTTTATCAACCTGCCATCACTCGATACATGGGAGAACTTACAGCCTTTAGAGCGCGAACGTCGCGAAGGCATTCTGAGAAATATAGGCATTCGCATGTCTGAGTACGGTCCGCACCGTGCCATAGCATCGCCAAAACGAGGACGTCTCTTCATGCCGTTTGCCGCCCTTACTGGTTATGAAAGCATGATCGAACACGTAGAACATGACGTAAATCAAACAGCTGATAATCACAACGAACCTTAGTTATGCATGTTTAGAGCTTATGGGTATCCTCAGAGATGCATTCTAAATCCCCACCTGTTAGTATGATTTAGATGATTGAAAGACGGATATAGGGTATGAATAACCTTGCCCTACAAGCCGAACGAGATAAGGAGTCGCTATGGCACAACCCCTGCTCAGCGTGAATCAACTCACTGCGGGGACTGAAGACACCACTATTCTGCACGGCATAGATCTTGCCGTTGCAGCAGGTGAGACCCATGTTTTAATGGGTCCGAATGGTGCAGGTAAATCCACCCTTGGTCACGTTATTATGGGCGACCCACAATATAAAGTCATCTCTGGCACCATCTCTTTTGATGGAGAAGATATTACAGAAGCCACTCCTGATAAGCGCTCGGTAGCTGGTATCTTCCTCTCCTATCAGGCTCCTGTCGAGATTCCTGGTGTGCCTCTGATGAGTTTTTTGCGCACTATCTGTGATAAGCGCCCCGAACTCAAAATGAAAACAAAGCAGTTCCGCGCTCGCGTGCGTGAACTTGCCGATCAACTGGATATGGATCCTTCTTATCTCGATCGTGAGCTCAACGTAGGCTTCTCCGGCGGCGAGAAGAAAAAAGTAGAAATGCTTCAGCTTTTGCTGCTGCAGCCCAAGCTCGCCATTCTTGATGAGACAGACTCAGGCCTGGACGTTGACGCACTTTCAATTGTCTCTCGAGGCATTCAAGCTTATCGCGAGCAGTGCAATGGCTCGCTGTTGGTCATTACGCACAACACTCGTATTCTCGAGCGCCTCGATGTAAACCGCGTTCACGTTATGGTCAAGGGACACCTCGTTGCCGAAGGTGGCCCTGAGCTTATTGGCGATATCGATACCAATGGCTTTGAGCGCTTTGAATCCAGCATCCCCACAGATACGGCCAATGCAGGGAGTGTGGCGTAAATGGCCGAACAGGTAAAAGACATTGATAGGAGTCTTTACGACTTCACAAAGCCTGAGGATGGCTACGAGCGCTATGCCGATGGACTTACACCCGAAATTGTTGAATCAATTTCGCGTAAGAAGGATGAGCCCGATTGGATGCTCGATCTTCGCATGCGTTCATTAGAGATTTATCAGTCTATGGAGATGGCTCCGAACTGGGGTCCTTCCATTGACGGACTGGACATGGACCACATCTCTACGTATGTAGCCCCCAAAACTAAACAGGCTTCCAACTGGGAAGATGTTCCAGAAGAGATTAAAGATACGTTTGAGCGTCTGGGTATCCCCAAAGCTGAACGTGCTTATCTGGCTGGCGTGGGAGCTCAATACGACTCGGAGCTCGTATATCACAACATGCAAGATACAGCCGCACAGATGGGTGTTGTCTACTCAGGCATTGAAGAAGCGTTACATGGCGAGTACGCCGATCTTATCCGCGAGCACTTCATGCGCCTCGTTCCTCCTACCGATCATAAGTTTGCTGCACTGCATGGCGCCGTGTGGTCGGGCGGATCATTTGTATATGTTCCGGCTGGTGTGGACGTAGAGTTTCCCCTTCAGAGCTACTTCCGTTTGAATGCCGCCGGTGCTGGTCAGTTTGAGCACACGCTCATTATTGTGGAGCCCGGAGCTAACCTGCACTTTATCGAGGGTTGCTCCGCTCCTAAGTACAACGTGGCCAACCTTCATGCTGGCTGTGTAGAGCTTTTTGTCGGCAAGGGTGCACGTCTGCGCTATTCCACCATTGAGAACTGGTCAAAGAATATGTACAACCTCAACACCAAACGAGCTCGTGTTGAGGAAGATGGTGTTATGGAATGGGTATCGGGCAGCTTTGGCAGCCATGTGTCATACCTTTATCCAACCACCTATCTTTCGGGTGCCCGTTCCACCTGCGAATTTACTGGTATTACCTTTGCGGGCGCAACGCAAAATCTCGATACAGGATGCAAAGTCATTCTCGCAGCACCAGACACCACCTGCTCGGTTTCGACAAAGTCTCTTTCTAAGGACGGCGGCATCTCCACGTTCCGCAGCTCAATCGTTGTAACCGCCAAGGCAGAACATGCAAAGGCATCGGTAAGCTGTCAGTCACTCATGCTCGACGATATTTCGCGATCTGACACTATTCCTGCTATGGATGTACGCTGCCCCAGCGCTTCGGTGGGCCACGAGGCAACCATCGGACGCATCTCCGACGATACGATCATGTATCTCATGAGCCGCGGTGCTACAGAAGCAGAGGCCCGCACGATGGTCGTAAACGGCTTTGCCAACCCCATATCCAAGGAACTGCCACTTGAGTATGCCGTGGAGATGAACAATCTCATCAAGCTCGAAATGGAAGGAGCGATCGGCTAATGAGCGAAACGATGCTCCGCCACGTAAATGTGCCTCCCGCACAGACGTGGAACTATCTCAAAATTAACGACATTACTCTTACAGCTCCCGAGCCACCTGCTAAAGGCACGGCAGCAGCTTCTCAGCTTGCCGATATAGAAATGGGTTCAGGCACCGAAGCCACCGCTTGGGCCGATGCTGCCACTCCTGAGCGTCGTCTCGTTTATGTTGAGCCCGACACCTCAGAAACGGTACGCATCTTTGTTGACGATGAGCATCCATTGCTCGCTACCGACATTGTGGTAGGAGCAGGTGGATCTGTTCGCATAGCTGTTACCGAGGCGCTTACCGCTTCCAACGCAAGCTCCCAGCTCGCCTCCTCATGTCTGCGCATTCATGCCGAGCATGATGCCCGCGTCGAGCTTATTACTGTTGTTGCTGGTACGGCTCAGCCTCAGTTTCTCGATAACGTAGGTATTCGCTTGGATGAGCGCGCCTACCTTGAGTCTCGTCAATACGCTCTTACCGCATCAACCACCGCTCTTGGCTTGGCCGTCGATCTCGCTGGCAACCATGCGCGCGCTGATATGCGCCTCAGATATCTGGTACGTTCAGAAGAAATGCTGGATGTGAATTATCTGGCTCGTATGCACGGATCCGACTCCCGTTGCGACATTTCCATCTCTGGCGTACTTGAAAACGGTGCGAAAAAAACGGTGCGTGACACCATTGACTTAGCACACGGTGGCAAGCGTGCACGCGGTCGTGAGGACGAGACGGTTCTACTTGCAGGCGATCACGTGGTCAATAAGAGCCTGCCCGTCATTCTCTGCGATGAAGACGATGTGGCTGGCGATCACGGTGCCACTATTGGTTCTCTCTCACAGGAGCAGCTCTCCTATCTCGCCGATCGCGGTCTTGTGCCAGCAGAAGCAACTGCACTCTTCTCACGCGCTGTTGCTGACGATGCACATGCACACGCCGATAGCGCGACACGCAAGATCATTCGTGCAGCTGCACAACTGATTTGGAATGCCGATGTCGCTCAAGAGCTGCAGTGTGCAGAAGAAGATATGGATTAAGAAGGGCAACTACGGTGAGTAATACAAGCGACATTGCCACTAACCCTTATCGAGCAGATTTTCCTCTGCTCGCAAACAATCCTACCCTTGCGTTTCTCGACAGCGCTGCCACAGCGCAGCGTCCAACATGCGTGTTAGACAAGCAGCGAGCGTTTTATGAGACGATGAACGCCAATCCTTTGCGCGGTCTTTATCGCCTCTCTGTTAATGCAACCGAAGCCATAGAGAAGGTACGCGCGCAAATTATGCAGCTTACCCACGCCGGCGATGAGTATTGTGTTGTGTTTTGTCGCAATACCAGCGAGGCGCTCAATCTGGTTGCAAAGTCTTACGCTCCTTTGGTGCTTGGTCCTGGCGATGAAGTGGCAATAACTATCATGGAGCATCACTCCAACCTCATCCCTTGGCAGCAAGTATGTCGTGAGACTGGCGCAAAGCTGGTATATCTCTATCCCGATCATGCAGGCATGATCTCCGAGGATGAAATAGCACGTAAAATCACTTCTCGAACAAAGATTGTTTCCTGCGCTCATGTTTCCAATGTTATGGGTTGTGAGCTGCCGGTGCGCAAACTTGCCGATGCAGCACACGCTGTTGGTGCTGTTATGGTTGTGGATGCTGCTCAATCTCTCCCCCATATGCCGCTTGATATCAATACGCTTGGAGCAGACTTTTTGGCATTTTCCGCTCATAAGGCATTGGGCCCCATGGGTGTTGGCGTTCTGTTAGGACGTCGAGAATTGCTCGATCAAATGCCGCCTATGCTCACTGGTGGAGAGATGATCGATTCTGTAACTGAGCAAGATGCTACCTGGGCTCCTTTGCCAGAAAAGTTTGAAGCTGGCACGCAGGACGCAGCAGGCATTTACGGGGCCGGAGTAGGTCTTGATTACCTCACCCAAACGGTTGGGTATGACACAGTTCAGCAACGCGAAGCAGCACTTGTAGCCTATGCAATGCAGGAGCTTTCCCAGTTTTCTGACATTGATATTATCGGCAGCCCAGATGCCTCCAAGCATCATGGCGTGGTGAGCTTTAACTTGAAAGGTGTACATCCACACGATGTTGCAAGCATTCTCGACATGTCTGATGTAGCCATTCGAGCAGGACATCACTGCGCTCAGCCATTGCTTACCTGGCTTGGTGTAGAGAACTTGGCGTGCTGCCGAGCAAGCTTTGCATTTTATAACGATAAAAACGATGTTGATCGGTTCATTGAGGCACTCGATCAAGTCCGGAGGATCTTTAATGGCTGAAGGCAATATCTACTCACAAGCGCTCATGGATCATGTAGCGCATCCTGACTACAACTATGAACTTGATGATGCCACCTGTTCTCATGAGGGTATCAACCCCTCATGTGGTGATGACTTAACACTTCATATTCGTTTGGATGATCAAGGTCGAATTGAGGAGGCTTCCTGGACTGGAACAGGTTGCGCTATTTCCAAGGCTTCGGCCGATATGATGAGCGACCTTGTCGAAGGACGCACTATCGAAGATGCGCGCGATGCGTGTGCACTTTTTGGTCGCATGATTCGCGGCGAAGAGACCGATGCAGCCGCCCTGGAAGAACTCGGTGAAGCAAGCTGCTTAGAGTCTATTTCTCATATGCCCGCACGAGTTAAATGTGCCGAACTTGCATGGCGTACGCTCGACGAAATGCTCACCAACAGAGAAGGGATGGCACCCGAAGGGGGCGAGTAATGTGTCCAGTGGAATGTTTACAACAAAAGGACGCTATGCCCTCCGTGTTATGGCTGATCTCGCTGTCCATGATGGCTGGGGTTCCCTTGGGGAAGTTTCCAAACGTCAAGGGATTTCTCGCAAATATCTGGAGCAAGTAGCCTCTTCTCTACTCAAAGCCGGCTACATAGAAGGTAGGCGTGGAAAAGGAGGCGGCTATCGCCTCACACGCTCTCCCGAAGAATATACCTTGGGAGAGATTCTGAGAGCTGCAGAGGAAGGTACACTTGCACCGGTAAGCTGTTTGGATTGCAGCACCGGCGAACTTTGTCCACGCGCCGACGAATGTGCCACTATGCCCGTATGGCGCGATCTCGGTGCCCTTACGAGCTCATATCTTGATGGGAAACATCTCTCAGATATTTTGGAGCAAGGCCATCAGATCGATATGTCTCACTAACCAAACACGCTCACATATCTCTTGTACTGGGATGACCGCTATGGTCATCCCATTTTTTTCGATACGAGTGCCACTGAGAAGTGTGCTCTAGCATCTACAGCAAACCTTACTGCCCTAACAGACGATATGAGCTGAACATTGGGCCCTCC
>URWR01000071.1 GCA_900551595.1 uncultured Coriobacteriaceae bacterium | reverse complement strand
TATTTTGGGTGACCCCGCCACAATTGATGTTGAGGGCGTAACCGTTATTGATCCTAAGAGCCCCACTGCTCCTAAACACGAAGCTTATGCCCAGAAATTCGCTGAGTTGCGCGCAAAGAAGGGCGTCACTATTGAGCAGGCGCGCGCCCAGATGATGGATGCAACGTATTACGGCACCATGATGGTAAAGATGGGCGACGCTGACGGCCTTGTTTCTGGTGCTTGCCATTCAACCGCCAACACCCTTCGTCCTGCCCTTCAGATTCTCAAAACAGCACCCGGCACCAAACTTGTTTCTGCGTTTATGGTTATGTGCACGAAAACACCAGAATTCGGTGTTGATGGAACACTCGTGTTTGCAGATTGTGGTCTGAATATCGATCCAACTTCCGACGAGCTGTCTGAAATTGCAATTGCCTCTGCTCATTCCTTCCGCACCTTTATGAACGAAGTAGAACCAAAGGTTGCCATGCTTTCCTACTCTACTATGGGTTCCGCTGGCGGAGATACAGCTAAGAAGGTCCAGGAAGCCACTGCCTTTGCAAAGGATAAGGCTCCTGATCTTGCTATCGACGGAGATCTTCAGCTTGATGCAGCAATTGTCCCTGAGGTGGCTACTCTCAAAGCTCCTGAAAGCTCCGTTGCGGGTCATGCAAATGTTTTGGTCTTCCCGAACCTTGAATGCGGAAATATTGGCTATAAACTCGTTCAGCGTTTTGGACAAGCCGAAGCTTATGGCCCCATTCTGCAGGGCATTGCCAAGCCGGTAAACGATCTTTCACGTGGCTGCTCAGCAGACGACATTGTGGGCGTTGTAGCTATTACATCTGTACAGGCACAGATTGCCGATGCCCACGATCTGGCATAAAGAAATTCAGGCTTTAATACAAGACCGCATCCTTTGTGGGTGCGGTCTTTTTTCATAGATTATATATCTTGAGTCGAGCATCTATTTCTTGCAAGGTCATACGGAGAGCAAAGAGCTGTTGATAGGTAGCAGTGCGAACTTTGCCTTGTGTCTTAAGAACTCCCATACGTTCAGAAATATCTTGGAGTTCACAACGAACCTCAGAAGCAAAGGCTTCGTATGCGGCAAGTCTTTTACTGGCAACTTCATCCATGCCACACCACTACCCTATTCAACACAGCTTGTTACCACATGAGCTTAACCACGCTTTTTCTTGCCGCCCAGAGGATGCGGACCTGCCGCTCTCACCTCTTCTGCCATGTCTGGGTGGTTCACACGGGCATTTTCTTCAAACATGGTAGCAAGACGCTCTGCCTGCTCATCATAAGCAGCTTTATCAGCCCACGTATTACGTGGATTGAGCAGTTTACGTGATACACCAAGACAGAGGTTGGGGATCTCAAGATTAAAGCGCTGCTCATGCCAGTAGCCACTCGCCTCTAAAACACCCGACATGGCTGCATTTACCATTTTACGGGTAAGCGAAAGCTTCATACGGTGACCAACGCCATAAGGTCCACCAGTCCAGCCGGTATTGACGAGATAAACTCGTGTTCCACCTTTCTCGATGCGCTCACCAAGCATCTTGGCATATACATTGGGATCCAGAGGCATAAACGGCTCACCAAACAGTGAAGAGAAGGTGGGCTGAGGCTCAGTAATACCACGCTCGGTACCAGCAACCTTAGAGGTAAAACCAGTTATGAAGTGATACATAGCTGCATTGGTTGAAAGTTTGGCAATAGGCGGCAATACACCAAATGCATCTGCGGTAAGAAAGATAACTACGTCGGGGACGCGCGTAGCCACACCATCAACCACAGCATCGGGAATAAATTCAACTGGATATGCCACACGACCATTCTCAGTGATGGAAACATCGTCAAAGTCGGGGATGCGCGTCTGGGGATCGAGCACTACATTCTCAGAAACGGATCCAAAACGTATGGCATTGTAAATCTGGGGCTCAGTCTCCGGTGTGATATTGATAGTCTTGGCATAGCAGCCGCCCTCAATGTTGAACACGCCATCATCGGCCCAACCGTGTTCGTCATCGCCAATAAGATTGCGACCAGGAGCAGCCGAAAGGGTTGTTTTTCCCGTTCCAGAAAGACCAAACAATACTGTTGTTCCTTTGGAACGCGGATTCATATTGCATGAGCAATGCATGGGTAAAACGTTATCTTCCACCGGCAACAAGTAGTTCATAGCGGAGAAAATGGACTTCTTAATCTCACCAGAATACGAGGTACCACATACCAAAATAGTGCGATCCTCAAAGTTGATAACTACCGCAGCTTCAGAATTTGTCCCATGAATAGCGGGGTCACATTTAAAACCGGGGGCAGCAAGCACCATGAAATTAGGTGCATAGCGTGACAGTTCCGCAGGCATTGGACGCACAAGCAGCTGATGAACAAAAAGCGCCTGACTTGCAAGCTCGCACACAATCTCAAAGTTGCGAGAATAACGACGATCCGCGCCTGCAACTGTTTGCATCACAAACAGATCATGATCGTTAAGATATGCGACAGTATCTTCCTTTATCTTCTCGTAATGCTCTTTTGATAAGGGAACATTTACACTGCCCCAAGCGATCTTATCGTGTACATCGGACGTATCAACAATAAAACGATCGCGTGGAGACCTGCCGGTATATTTGCCTGTAGTTACGCAGAGGGATCCGGTATCTGAAAGAACACCTTCCCCTCTACGAATAGCCTCTTCAACAAGCAGTGCGGTGCTGAGATTGAGCTTTATACGACTGTCGTCATAGGCAAGACCAAGCCGCGCAAAATCATCCTGAACCATGAAACCTCCTTTGCTTTGAGGGCTGTCCAAAAAACAGGCACGAAAACAGCTCTCGTGCGAGAAAATCCCCTAGGGAATCATCCCCCAATTAGACGGATAAGACCACCCAACTCGGCGAACGGTATCCTCAACAAAAACGACAGAAAAATTTCAGGATGCTAGAACATGTTCTTCATAAGCCTTAAGAAGCGCTGCTATCCCCTCATCATGTGAGGCAACAAGTAATGTTCTTCCCTGTAAATGACGTAATACAAATTCACAGGCATTTTTGCGCGTAAGATCATCAAGGGATGAAAAGGGCTCATCAAGCAACACAGCATCACTCGACACAGCAAGTGCCCGCGCAAGCTCAACACGTCGTCTCATACCGCCTGAAAGCTCTCTTACGGGACGATCAAGCGCCGATGCGGGCAATAACTCTAAAAGGAGTGCTTGGGAATCGGAGTAAGACAATAGACCATCACAGGCTAATACAAGATTTGCCTCCGCACTCATATCCTCAACAAGTTTTGTGGTTTGAAACATACAGCTCGGAGATTTTGGCCGTAAAACTTCGCCATCATAAGCACGTTCAAAGCCAAGAAGTATTCGAAGTGCTGTTGTTTTTCCTGCACCAGAAGGATCGGTAAACACCATTCTTGATCCTGCAGGAGCATTAACCTCAAAGGGGCCAACCAACAGCTCTCCAAAGGAAACTGTCACTTCATGAAGAGCAATTTCAGCTGCCTTGCTAACCTTCTGAGAATCCCCAGGACGTGATAGACATGCAGCATTGAGCGCCCATGTACGAGAAGAAGCAAGCAACCATAAAAAGAGACGTTCAGAAGCCCAGGCAAGAAGCACTACCACAATTGTCCAAGCAAAGAGGTCCGCTGTATCAAACAATAACTTTGCTTGATATACCCTATCTCCCATACTTCCTTGCGGGATGCCAATCAGCTCAGCAGCGACACCAGCTTTCCAACTCATACCAACACAGGTTTTTCCTGAAGCAATCAAGAAAGGAACCAGGTCAGGCCACGTGGTTGCAAGCCAACGACGTATACGAGAAACCCTCAGTGTTTTTAAAAGTGCATCAAATGAAGTATCACGAGCTGAGCAAGCTTCAGTTACCGAGAAATAAAGTGCAGGTAGTGCTACAAAAATCACTGCCACAAAGCTCACATTACGAGAGCCAATCCAAATTAACAGTAAAACAACTATGCAGGCCACCGGGACACTTTTCATAGCTGACAGCACAGGAGCTATAAACTCATAGACCGCCGAAAAAGAAGCAGAAAGTATTCCTAAAACAAGAGCAAGGATAAACGCCAATATAAAGCCACTCATCACACGCGTAAGAGTAAAACCAACAGTAGAAAGAAATGCTGGCTCAACAACATCGCGCACGAGAGCTGTAAATGTAGAGATTGGCCCTGCTAAAAGAAGGTCTGTGCCAATGGCCATACTCGCAAGTTGCCATACCACAATCCAAAGAAGTATGACAAAAAAACGACGAACAGCACGAACAGAGGGCTTATAAAGCCCTCTGTTCTGACCCATCCGTCGAGAAGAAAACGAATGCTCTGGACTTACCCGAGCCAGTAGAAATCATCTCCAGGAAGAGCGCCACCAACAGAAGTTGGATCGGCATCATAGAGAACTTTCAGATAACCAGAAAGAGCATCTTGCATCTCAGAACCTGTGATGCAAACAAGGCTGCATCCAGGAATTGCCTCAGCTGCGACATCAGCATTATCAATAATGCCACGCTTGACAACGAGCTCAGCCGCAGCAGAAGGATCGCTGTTGACCGTCTTCACAGATTCAGACTGACCATCAAGGAATTCCTGGACGGCTTCTGGATGATCCTTAAGAAAATCATTGCGCACAACGGTTACGCCAGTTACCAAACGGCCACCGTCGCCAGCATAGGTATCCCACACGTCATTGAGATCAATCACAGCCTGAAGATCCTTAACACGTGACTGTGCAACAGTTGCATAGGGCTGAGGAAGCACTGCAATGGCATTTGGATCAGCAGCAAGTGCAGAAACTACTTCGGTTGCCTCACTCTTATACTCAATCGTTACCTGATCTTTAATATCGGCCTTGCTGAGCAAGAAGTTCATGACATACTCAGGAGTTTGTCCCCTACCGGTCATATAAATAGTTTTACCTGCTAAATCATCAAAGGTCTTAATCGAATCATCAGCAGTTACTACATAGAGAACACCGAGCGTATTGATGTCGATAACACTTACCCCACCATCGGTCTTGTTGTAGACAGTTGCGGCAACGTTGGCAGGTACAAGTGCAATATCCAGATCGCCATTAATCAAAGACGGAACAATCTCGTCAGCAGCACCAGAAACGGTAAATTCATACGTATTGTTTGTCTCATGCGCATCGGCTTTTTCCATAAAGGAAACCATGCCAATAGTGGTCGGTCCAGAAAGCGATCCCACACGCACAGTTACAGGATCAGCAGTCGCCGATTGTGTAGAGGTATCTTCCGTAGAATTTGTTTGATCAGAACAGCCAAATAGCGCCAAAACACAACTCAGCGCACAAATAAGCGCTGTTATCGAAAGAAATCTTCTTCTTTTCATAAGAAGCCTACCTCCTTAGCTCGCCTGGCATGGACCAAGCATGGTGATTGGTGTGGAGCAGCTCTTCAGCTCGTGCGGAAAGTGGCTCCTCTAAGAATTCACGATAACACGTAACAATGCTTGGATTCTCGTAAGAGTTGCGCCATTGGCTTACTTTATCCAACCCATACAGCTCTTGTCCGCGCGAACCGGCAAGCTCATCTCCATCATGGATGGGCTGACCGCCGCCGCCAACACAACCACCGGGGCAGGCCATCACTTCAACAAAATCATAATGCACGGTACCTGCAAGTATTGCATCACAAAGCTTGCCTGCATTTGCCAAGCCGCTCACCACAGCAACACGCACATTCGTTCCATCTAAATCAAAGGTTGCTTCTTTCCAACCATCTAACCCTCGTACTGCTTGGAACATATCATCAACAGGCGTTTTTCCCGTAACAAGGTGGTAGGCAGTGCGTAGAGCTGCCTCCATAACACCACCGGTTGCTCCGAAAATTGCACCAGCGCCCGTTCCAGTTCCCAAAGGATCATCAAAAGGAGCATCTTCAAGGTTGGCAACATCAAGATGATCAGCGCGAATGAGACGTTCAATCTCTCGAACAGTAAGCACCACGTCAACGTCGGGATCGCCACAGGCATCATTCATATTGGGATACGCACACTCAGCCTTCTTAGCCACGCACGGCATAATGGATACCGAGAAAATCTTATGTGGATCAAGACCGAGATAATCGGCGTAATACGTTTTGAGAATGGCGCCGAACATCTGTTGCGGCGACTTAGAAGTCGAAAGATCATCCACAAGCTCAGGATAATGTGCTTTTACATAACGCACCCATCCCGGGCAACAAGAGGTAAACATGGGATGTCCCCCATGCTGAGATATATCAAGATGCTCTAAGAGTTCGCTTCCCTCCTCCATAATGGTGAGGTCAGCGGAAAAATCAGTATTTACAACGTAATCTACGCCCAGCATACGCAATGCACGTATCAGCTTTCCCAATGAGGCCTGATCCTTGGGGATGCCAAGTCCCTCTCCCCAAGATGTGCGTACTGAAGGCGCTATTTGAGCAACCACTGTCACAGAAGGATCCGCCAACGCATCAAGCACGCGCTCTGTATCATCGCGCTCACGAAGCGCTCCTGTTGGGCAATGTGTGATGCACTGTCCACAAAGCGTGCAATCCACTGCGGAAAAATCAAGACCGCCGCGTACATTGACCACGGTATGTGTTGCTCTACTGGTGACATCCCACACGTGAGAGTCTTGCACTTTGTCACAAACTTGAATGCAGCGATGACAGGCAATGCATTTCGAATTCGTACGGATGAGTGGCTGAGATCGATCCCAGGGGGTATGCACAAGATGCTTGTTGCCATAATCCAGGTAATAAATACCAAGATCGTTTGCAAGGCTTTGCAGCGTACAATTGCCTGAACGAACACAACTTGTGCATTCAGAATCATGCGTTGAGAGCAAAAGCTCTACGTTAAGTTTGCGAGCCTCGCGCACCTTACGTGAATTGGTATGTACCACCATTCCGTCTAATACGTAGTTATTGCAAGCAGCTACAAGCTGTTCGATGCCTTCGATTTCTACCACGCAAACACGACATGAGCCAATCTCATTGAGCTCCCGCAAATAGCATAGTGTTGGAATGTTAATGCCCACAGAGCGTGCCGCGTCCAAAATAGTTGTATGGTCTGCAACCTCGGCGGTACGACCATCAATCGTAAGCTTTACCATTGCATAATCCTTCCGCCACGGAATGCGCCAAATCCGAAATGATCACACCTCAGGCATCTTGAAGCCTCTTGAAGTGCTTCCTCTTTGGTAAGACCGTTTTCGACCAGTTCCCAATCATTCTTACGATCGGAAGCTTCACGCGTCGTCATTTCACAACGAGCACATGCAAGCTTGCCCTTGAACTGAACGGGTGGAAGTTCAACGCTCAATTTATCAATCTTGTGATCAAACCCGAGATAGTGGTCAATATTTGCCGCTGCAACTTTACCTGCATTAATTGCACGAATGACCGTAGCAGGACCGGACTGGCAATCTCCGCCGGCAAAAAGACCGTCAAAACCAGGTACGGAACCATCCTCTTCTGCCACAATCTTGCCACGAGAGCAGGGCACACCAGCGGCTGCAAAGTCTTCAGACTCAATAGCTTGTCCAATAGCAACAACTACGCGGTCGCAAGGAATTACCTCTTCGGGTGCATCCGCGGCACGAGGAGCTGGACGCCCACCACGAGGACCGCCGATTATCTGAGGCTGTACGCGAAGACCAGTTACATAGCCATCAGGTGCTTCAATAGCGAGCGGTGCATGAAGCTCAAGCAATTCACACCCTTCAGCTTCCGCACCTGCAATTTCTTCATCCTGCGCGGTCATATCG
>URWR01000070.1 GCA_900551595.1 uncultured Coriobacteriaceae bacterium | reverse complement strand
AAGCCGTTCCAAAAGCCCTGGAAACTTTGCTGATGAAACATAAAGATCATCTATGGCAAATGGCACATCCCCTTCAAGAATGAGGCGACGTACATAGAAAGCAGTTTCATTATTATTGAGCTGCAAGCGCTCTCGCACAGAACCAGAAGCCGAAATCTCTTTTGCTTCTATAATTTCATAGCCCGTTTCCAGACCACCTTGCATATTTAATTCATGGAAACCGTGGGAAATATCAGTGCCGACACCTACAACATACTTAGGAACTGCCACAAAAGTGCCACGTCCCCGCACTTTTTTTAATAATCCCTCATCAACAAGATCTTGAACGGCGCGCCGCACCGTAATTCTGCTAACTCCGTACTCCTCGCAAAGCTCAGGCTCGGTGGGTATACGTTCCCCCACGGCATACTCACCAACAAGCATCTTCTGCTTCAGCTCAGTTTCGAGCTGTAAATAAAGAAGCCCGTTTGTATACGAATCGAGTACTAGGTCCTTACGCTGCGTCATCACGATGTCAGAGTCCTCCGTCAGGACACCCCAACCGCGCTTAGCGCTGCCAGGCATAGAACTGCTCATCGGTCGCGAGGACGGAATGGGTGTCAGATACGGCATGGTAACTGCCTTCATCATAACGGATACCAAATTCTTCAACGTCATATACCAGTGGATGGCGATTGCGTTCAATTTGTGGATTAAATCGTGGGATGGCTGAGATGAGTGATTTTGTATATGGATGAATCGGGTTTGCAAATATCTCGTCTGTTCGTCCTGATTCCACGATATGTCCCAGATGCATAACAGCAATATGATCCGAGATATAGCGCACCATAGACAGATCGTGTGCAATAAAGAGATATGCGGTCCCTGTTTCTTCCTGAATATCCTTCATGAGGTTTACAACCTGAGCCTGAATAGACACATCCAGAGCAGAAATAGCCTCATCAGCAATAAGGAGTTTAGGGTTCATAATAAGTGCACGAGCAAGCCCTACGCGCTGTCGTTGTCCACCAGAAAACTGACTTGGATAGCGATTCGCTTGTGAACGCGAAAGACCTACACGGTCCATCATATGGTAGACAATTGCTTCTCGTTCTTTTTTATCCATATGAGGATGATGAGCATCAAGACCGGTTGCAATCGTATCTATCACCTTGTGATAAGGATTGAGCGATGCCATCGGATCTTGGAACACCATAGACATATTGGAGCGAAGGCGTTGCTCTACCTCTTTTGAAAATGAACCTGAAATATCATCTCCATCAAACTCAATAGTTCCTGAGGTTATTTCGTCAAGACGTATGACAGCACGGCCCGTCGTTGATTTACCGGAACCGGACTCACCTACTAAACCAAAGGTTTCACCAGGCATAATGTCAAAAGAAATATCATCTACTGCCTTGACAACATTTCCTCCAGGGATTTTGAAATACTGTTTTAAATGCTTCACGCTGAGCAAAGGTTTTGTCGGATCAACATCAACGCGAGGCACCGAATCGGTCGTAGGAGTTTGAGACATTATGCATCGCCTCCCTCTTGCTTCATGGCTGCAATGCGAGCACGCAATTGCTCCGGTAATTCCACTTTGGGAGCACGCGGATCAAGTAACCATGTGGCTGCCCAGTGATGTTCGTTAATAGAGAATTTGGGTGGTTCTTTGACAAAATCGATTTCCAGGGCATATGGATTGCGCGGTGCAAAAGCATCACCCTGAATATCGTTAAGCATATTGGGAGGATTTCCTTTAATCGTATAGAGTCGCTCTTCCCGATTGGCAGATACCGATGGCATAGATGAAAGCAGTCCCCATGTATAGGGATGACGAGGATCGAAAAAGACATCCTCGGTGGTACCTGCTTCCACAACCTTTCCGGCGTACATTACATTGACGTAATCGGCTACCTTTGCGACAACACCCAAGTTATGTGTGATGAATATTACGGAGATATTTAATTTTCGCTGAAGCTCTAGTATGAGCTCAAGAATACGGGCTTGAATGGTGACATCAAGTGCAGTAGTAGGCTCATCACAAATAAGCAGATCAGGATTGCAGGAAAGCGCGATAGCAATCACTACACGTTGTCTCATACCGCCGGAGAGTTGATGAGGATAACTCTTTAGACGCTCCTCCGGGCTCGTAATACCTACGAGCTCTAATAGTTCAACACAACGTGCATGGAGCGCTTCACCTTGAAGATCGGTGTGCTCAGTTAAGCTCTCCGATAGCTGACGCTCAATTTTCATAGTTGGATCGAGCGAAGTCAACGGGTCTTGAAATACCATGGCTATATGGTTTCCCTTAAGGCCCACCATTTCCTTATCAGAAAGTTGCATCAGATCAACAGTCTTTTCCGTTCCTGTTGCATCGGTATAAGTAAATTCAGCACTTCCTGCTTCTATCACTTGGTTATGCGTATGAATGCCCATGATCTGTTTGGCTGTAACCGATTTGCCCGAGCCTGATTCACCTACAATGGCCACCGTTTCACCACGATATACATCGAGGTCAACTCCGCGAACTGCGTGGACAAGACCATTTGCTGTCTTGAATGAGACTTTAAGATCACGCACTTTTAGAACTTGTTTGCGTTTACTCGTCATAGCGATCACCTAGGACCTCTCGGGATCGAGCGCATCGCGCAAACCATCACCAAACAAGTTAAAGCCAAGCATGAGAATGGCAAGTACGCATACAGGAGCTAACACCTGATATGGATACGTCATCGCCGCGTTGTAACCATCGTTAATCATCGTGCCCAAAGACGCAGTTGGCGCAGGGATGCCCAACCCGATAAAAGCTAAAAACGCTTCCAGGAAGATTGCGTTTGGAATTGAGAACATAAAGGTCACGACAACCTGAGGCATGGTATTGGGAAGTATTTCCTTAAAAATAATGTCTTTGGCACTGACGCCAAGGGTACGTGCTGCAAGGGTGAACTCTTGCGTTTTGTACTTGAGTACCTGTGCTCGAACAATACGGCTCATATCTATCCAGCCCGTCAAAAACAGCACTATAACGATGTTCATCAGGCCAGGCTTAAGCACCACAATTAAAAGTGTTGTAATAACAAGTTGCGGAATTGAATTCAGAATCTCAGTAAAACGTTGCATCACAATGTCAACTTTTCCGCCAAAGTAACCTGAGATTAAGCCATACACAATACCGATAAGCACACCCACGATCACTGCAATAAATGCAATCATGAGTGAAATACGTGTTCCTTCCCACACACGAGTCCAAATATCACGGCCTAAGCCATCCGTACCAAAGAAGTGGTACTCCCCTGGTACACCATCCTGCGCATAGACGTTCACACCATTTTGCATGCCATCGCAAATTCCTATAGATTCAAGAACAGGGATACGCGGAGGCAAATTGGTAATAGAGGGATTCGTGTCGTAGTAGGTATATGGGCTTACCATTGGTGCAAATATTGCCATGAGAACAATAAGGGCAATAACAACAAGACTTACAACCGCTCCTTTATTTGCTAAAAAGCGATTGAGTGTCTCACGAACATACGAATAATTGGCATATTCTCGCTCATCAATATCGAGATGATCCTCAGGATGCGCAAATTGAAAAAGCTTATCTTCTTCAGAGATCTCGGGGGTAAGTGTATTTGTCGTCATCATACTTAATCCTTCCCCCCAGCAAGCCTTATTCGAGGATCAATGAGCCCGTAAGCAATATCCACCAGAAGCATTGCGATAATGAACATGAGGCTATAAATAAAACTTATCGTGAGGACAACGTTGTAATCATTTTGCTGAATAGCCTGAATGTACAAACTGCCCAAACCAGGAATGGAGAAGATCTTCTCCATTACAAGCGAGCCGCTCATAAGGCTCACAAGCAACGGCACTAATACCGTAATTACGCTAATAAGTGTATTGCGCAGTGCATGACGAAGTACGAGTTTTGCTTTAGGTACGCCTTTTGATGCTGCTAGCAACATGTAGTCTGAGTTCATAATGCTTATCATCTCAGAGCGGGTATAACGCTCCACACTTGCCATTGGAAACATTGCCAAAGCCAGTACAGGCAGAATTGTTGAGATCTCCGGATTTGTCGAACTGTAGAGCAGTGGCAATACCTTTAATTGGAATCCCAAGAAAAACGAGAGAAACAGAGCCACTACAAAGGATGGCAGACTCACACCAATAACCGCCAAAACAGTTGCAAAGGTATCCCATCCAGAGCGCTCCTTAAGAGCAGCCAACACACCTAATATCACGCCAACAATGGCACCGAGAATACCTGCTTCCAAACCAATACGCAGCGTAAGAGCAATCCTTGGCCCCACCATTTGTGCAATAGGCATATTTGTCATGATGTTATAAGAAACACCAAAATCTCCGTGCAGCATATTCCAAATGTAGAGAAAGAAGCGCTCTATTACTGGTTTATCGAGTCCATAGTGAGCTCGCATAGCAGCAATTTGTTCGGCACTGAGTTTTTCTTCGTTATTAAACGGAGAACCAGGCATGAAAGAGAGGAGCATAAAGAGCACGAACAGGATTATAAAAAGTGTAACCGCCGCTATTGCTATGCGCTTAAGCACATAGCGCGCCATCGGACTCAATCCTCTCCTTTTATTTTTCTCCACGGTCGCCTCAGCCATTGCGACCTCCGATCCGATATATAACGACGCAAGACTGCGTCCCATTCCTTCTAAAAAAGCCCCGCACCAGTCATTTCTCCGATGCGGGGCACACAATTACCGCACAGGCGTTTTAGTTCTTATCCATGTACTTGCAGTAATACTGGATTCCTGTGATGTGATATGTCATACCGCTCACACTGGGTTTAGTCAGTGAGCACAAACCCGTCTGGAAAATAGGAATACTCACTGCACGAGTTGAGCAAATCTCGTTGCAGCGCATAAGCTCATTCCAACGTGCGTCCGCATTGCCAGCGTCAGTTGTGTTGGCCTGTTCATAGAGCTTGTCAAACTCTTCATCGTTCCAACGGGAATAGTTAGAAGGATGATCAGACACATACATGGCAAGAATAGCTGTTGGATCAGCATAGTCTGGACCCCAGCCCCAGAGGCAAACATCGAAATCGCCTGAATCAGCACGCTCAGTACGACTCTTCTTTGGCGTAGCCTCGAGATTAATCGTGAGGCCTGGCAGCGCTTTCTGTACCGTGTCCTGAATATAGGCACATACATCCTGCGTGAAGTCTTTATCCTGGTCGAAGAGGATAGTAAATTCACGAACATCAGTCTCGGCCTGAGCAGCTTCCCAATACTTCTAACCAAATCCTTAGTTGCTTCATCAAGGTTGTAGCCATTCGGCTGAGGGCTGGACTCTGCGAAGTCATCGCCTGCCTCATTGGCATACAAACCAACCATGATCATCTGCTGAACAGGTGTTGATCCATCTTTGAGAATAGAATTGCAAATCTCCTCACGATTGAGCGCGCAGGCAATAGCACGGCGGAAGTTTTCGTTATCCATGCCCGGCTTTGTTGTATTCATCATGAGGTAATAGTTGAAAGATCCGTTATGTGATGCAAAACCCTCGTCATCTTTATACTGCTCAACCAAATCGCCAGTAAGTTCAACGTAGTCTACATCGCCATTCTCATACGACATAACGGCTTGCTGTGTCTCGCCGATAACCTGGAACGTCACTGAGTCGAGCTTGACATTGTCCACATCCCAGTAATCTGGATTCTTTGAGATCACAAATGTATTAGCTGCCGGATCATACTGTGTAACCGTGAAGGCACCGTTGTAGATTTGGTTGTCCTTTGAAATGCCGAACGAATCACCCTGCTCCTCACGGAAAGCACGATTAACCGGTGCCCATGGCGCAAAGGAGAGCAGATCAAGCATAAAGGGTACCGGATGCTCAATCTCAATTACGATAGTCTTATCGTCTGGAGCAGAAATACCGAGCTCAGAAACGTCAGCTGAACCATCCAACACAGCAGCGTAATTCTTAATCGCTGCCATCTCAATCTGATACTGGAAGTCAGCAACACCAGAGTCAGCCTGAGCATTTCTCTGCCATGAGCAGATAAAATCGTCTGCAGTTACAGCATCGCCGTTAGACCATTTAGCATCGCGAAGATGGAACGTCCACGTAAGCTGATCTTCGCTTACCTCATAGGATTCACAAGCTGCAGGCTGCAGAACACCCTCGGGATCCTTAACGAATAAGCACTCAAGAGCTTGAGACACAATTGTCATAGAAATCGTATCAAGTGCCGCAAGAGGATCAAGCGTAACCGGTGCAGTTGCTACAGTAAGTCCTATGCTTTTGCCAGATGCTGCACCATCTGTGGAACCACCACATCCAGCCAGAGCTGTTGTACCAACAAAAGCAATGCCTGTAGCACCAGTCGCTTTCAGAAAATCGCGACGGGACACGTTCGGAATGCCGTACTTGAAGTTCATGGTTACCTCCTTTTGAGGGTTTATTACCGTATCTTTCCGGGGTGCCCAAAAGCACCGTTGAACGTGCAGGTATGAGCTGCGCGATCAGCTGCAAAAGTCATTGCGCAGGGGATATCACGTGTCTCGAAGTAACGCACTAAAAATGCAGCGGCAAACGAATCCCCTGCGCCCATAGCATCTACTGCATGAACGGGAACAATTCCCTGCTCATAGCGTTTACCATGGTCTGAACACACACTGCCTTGACTTCCTTTAGTCACAACAACAATGCCGGTACCCAACTCATGCGCACGCGCTATAAGCCTGTCAACACCCTCGGCATCAAGCTCCGCATCTGAGAAAAATGCAATATCGATATTGGGGCATATTTGTTGCAGATAAGCGTCATCGTGACCTGTTGAAAAATCATATGAGAGAGGCACTACTGCATGGATCTCGGCAAGCTCGGTGTCTACTCCTGCGTCATTTGTGGTATGGCACACATCAAACTTTGAAAGGAGTTCCAGATCTTCACGGACGATTCGCATGCGGAATAAATGCGCAACTGAATCACGCTTACCACCCGTAAAAACTCGATCGCCTTGAACTATACGTACTCCTGCACTGGGTGTTCTTCCATGTGCTATACGACACCGCTCACAGGTTATGTCCTCCTGTGCAAGAGCTGCCTGAATATGTTCAGCCATGTAATCGTCGCCAAAAATGCCGAGAAATGCAGAAACCTCTGCTCCATCACGTTTGGCGTTTACAGCAACATTTACAGCCTGGCCTCCTGGATAAAACAAGCCATCATCCACATAGCGATCTCCGCAACAATCTCCGAGTGCAATAAGACGCATATGACACCTCCCTCAAATGAAACTTAGAGCTGTGTATTCACGCAGCACGAAAGCTATATCTGTGGATTTAGTACTCCATCTGCCACATATAGCGACGGACCGAAAGAGCATGACCACGGTCGTGCGCAAGAGCATCAACCATGACGCGAACAACAGATCCAAGAACCTCGGGGGCAAGATACTCAGCAACTTTGGCATCAAGATCGCCAAAATCAAAATCGTTCTCATCGATCACAAACAGGTGATCAGAAAACTTCTTTGCGAAAGCGAGTGCGCGCTCATCAAGATAACGAGTGGCGCCATTGCCCACGGTAATTACGAACGGCACATCAAAGTCGGTAACCTCAAATGGACCATGGAAATATTCGCCGGAATGAATGCAATTAGAATGGATCCACTGCATTTCCATGAATAAGCAGATAGCAAGCGAATACATCTCGCCGTAGTTAGCACCGGAACCCATGGTGTAGATAACCTCAGCACGCTTGTTATCGCTTGCCCACTTAGTGGCTACATCACGATATTTGTCAGAAGCTTTCTTTTTGATATCGCCAAGGTGATCCACTGCATCAACACCAGATTGCCACAGAGAAATGTGCTCTGCGTCAAGAACTTTCAGCAGCTCAAACCAGGAGCGCATCATAACAGCGCCGCCCTTATCGGACTCATTGG
>URWR01000069.1 GCA_900551595.1 uncultured Coriobacteriaceae bacterium | reverse complement strand
CTGATTGTATCTCAGCAACTTTTTGGCGCAAAATCCCTTCGCCTGCAGCAGCAAGTGCCTTTGCTTTAAAACTCAACCGCCCCGTGCGTTCATAGATATCGAATGAGCCAGTAAGCTGGACCATCAAACCATCGCGCAACTGAACACCCGAAGCAGCATATATGCCGCGCCATACAATACAGTCCATTGCCGCAGCATCATCTTTAATTTGAAAATAGCAATGACCAGAACGTGCATTTGGGCCGCGGAAGCCACTCACCTCTCCTGTAACCACCATTGTTGGCAGAGAGCTGACGGCACCGGCGGCAAAACGCACCGCTTCGCTGACACTTAGTGGTGAAGTATTAGTCATTCCTACTCCGTGAAAGCAGATAGAGCAACTGCAAGACAGAAACAAGTGCAGCAGCAACATACGTAAGTGCGGCAGCAATCAAGACGCTACGAGCGCCTTCCTCAGCAGTTCTATCAAAGCCGCATCTATTAGAAATGTAGGCTACAGCGCGTCTGGATGCATCAATTTCCACCGGCAGGGTTACCAGCTGGAAAAGGACCGTGCAGGCGTACAAAATAATTGCAAATGTAGTGAGGCCAGCAACATTAAGAATAATTCCCGCAAAGAAAACGAGAATCCACATGCTGGATGCCGCATTAACAACTGGAACAAGAGCGCTGCGCATACGCATAGGCACATAACCTGTAGCTCGTTGTAGAGCATGGCCAGCCTCATGACAGGCAACCGCCACCGATGCCACGGAGCCACCCGTGAGGTTTTCACGCGAGAGATGCAAGTTGTTGTCGCGAGGATCATAGTGGTCGGTAAGTTCTCCCGCCACAGGCACAATGCCAACATTAGTAACCCCTTGTGCATGCAACATATCGGTTGCTACCTGTGCGCCCGTCTCCCCCATCTGCGCGGGGACCTTAGACCAACGAGCATACGTCCTTTTGATATAGGCCTGAGCACCTAATCCAATAGCTGTGCAGATGATAATAAGCAGTAGATAACCGGTGTTAAATCCACCATATGGATACCCATAAAACATTACAAATCTCCTCCTCACCATGCCTGTTTTGCCGTTGGAGAGTTACAGGCTTGGTTGGCACTTTTATACCCAACAGGCAGCATTGTGACAACACAATCTGGTGGCTAAAGTATCTCCACGCGCCCTTCCTTAACAGTCAAACCTACCTGACCGTCAAGCAAGCGCTTCAATAAGTCACCCACCAGCTCAGAGCGCCAGGATTGTGAGAGTCGAGAAGAAGCAGGATCAAGTGCAAACTCATGAAGATCATCCCGCGTCGCAATAAGCTGTGTTGCAACCCCAGAGCGTTCTGAGACAAGCCGCACCAGTGCATACATGAGATCCATTACGCTTTCAAGATCCGCTGAAGGACGCGGACGCCTTTCCTGTCGCGGCGTTTTTTCAATAGGACAGGCGCGACCTCGACGCACAGCTTCCACGACAGTTTGAGCATCACGCTCTGAGAGATGATCCATTCCTCGAATTTTGAGAAGACGATCAACAGACACTGGCGAAAGTTTGCAGATTTCAACAATAACTTCGTCAGACAACACCCATTTACGCGGAATATCGCGATTTTCTGCACACAGATCTCGCCAAGCACAAACTTCTCGAGCAACCGACAGCTGGCGACGAGTCAGTGATCCAGATCGTTTGAGCTTGAGGTATGCCTTGCGTGGATCATGACGATAACGAGCAGGATCTGCCAGATCCTCCATCTCAGGTAACACCCAACCTAAGCGATTGAGACGAACGAGTTCATCGGTCATCTGCTGATAAATGCTGGGTAAATAACGAACGTCATCTTCTGCATATTCAAGCTGTTCTTCATCAAGAGGTCGATGCGACCAGTCGGTCAGAGAGGCAGCTTGTGGTAGATGCACGCCGGTATACGCCTCCACCAGCGCTCCATAGCCCATCTGCATGCGATGTCCTAAAAATGCAGCTGCAAGCTGTGTGTCAAAAACAGGATGGACATGGCAACCCAGCGCATGATCGATAACTTCCAGATCCTGCGAACAAGCATGAAAGACCTTTGTGACATCTGGGTTGACAAGCAAATCCACCAGACAAGAAAGGTCTTCAAGAGCCAAAGGATCAATTGCCGCACAACCTCCCTCATAGCCCACTTGTATAAGGCAGAGCTTGGGATGATAGGTGCGTTCACGCAAAAATTCAGTATCAATTGCAACCACACGAGCAGAGGCTGCCTTTTCAATAAATGTCTGCAACTGATTTGAATCGGTTATGTACACGTGCAGTCCTTAAATGGTCCGGTTTCAGTTTCGAGCAAAAACCGCTACTATACAAAGTCATTCCATTGCACACTCCGCTCTCAAAGATGGCATAGTGTATGAATCGACCTCATGCGGTTCCGTTCGTATCATATGCCATAACAACATTTTTTGCGGGTGATCAGAAAACGGAAGGGCGTGAAGTGAGGGCACTAATCATTCATAACCAGATGTCAGGCTTTGGTTCTGACGCCATTTATGAATTTCAACGAGCATTGCTTCATGCAGGAGATGAGGCAACGTTTCGTGTTCCCAGCCGTGACTTTTTGCCTGAAGATGTTGTTTCTGATGTAGACAATTACGATTTAGTTGTACTTTCTGGCGGGGATGGCACAATGGCATCGCTTCTCTATGCCTTGCGCAACCGTTCCATTCCTACCTGCATTTTTCCTTCAGGAACTTCCAACCTCACCTTTATCAATCTCGGTAATGCACCTGAACCTGCTTCAATCGCAAGGGCTTGTCGAAAATGCCGCACCATCCAAACCGATCTCGGTGAGATGAGTTGGATCGCTCCAGATGGCACCAAGCGTACAAAGGGGTTCTGCATGATGTCAGGCACTGGCTATGATGCCGATCTCATGCGAACGGCTGCAATAAATAAACAGAGTTTAGGTGAGGCAGCCTACTTTGCCGCCGCCCTTTCTAATCTCAATCCAACGGTTACGCACTTCACTATTACCGTTGATGGGATCGTACATGAGCGTGTTGGCATTGCTTGTATCGTGGCAAATAACGCCATGATTCAAAATGAAATAGAGATCATTCCTAACAACTCAATGACCGATGGTCTTCTCGATGTCATAGTCTTAGAGGTTTCACAACCTGTTGAATTGCTTCAGACAGGCGCAGCTGTGCTTTTTGATAAAGCTGGAACCAAGCGTGCACGCCCTCACATCGAAAGCTTTAGAGGACGATCGATCGATGTGTTGTCCTCCGATCCCATTCCTCTGCAGATTGATGGCGATCCAATGGAAGATGCTGTCACAGCTTATCATGCAGAGGTTTTACCTGGCGTAAATCGCATCATTGTTGATGGACTTAGTCGCTATCGCGGGGAAGCAACTGAACCTGATCAGAGCTTCCCCGATGCATCTGTTATGCCCTTCCCTGCACTTTAGAACACAGAGAGTCCTTACGCGAAAATAACACCGATTTGCTCACGAATCTGATCCATCACTCGGAGAGATTCGAGGGTTACGCGCTCGGATTCTTCAATGGACATAATCTCTGCGTCCTGTCCACGCAAACCAGCCACAAAATCTTTGAGCTCGCAGGCGATGTTATTTGGTGCATCTTCAACATCTAAGGGATGCTCTACACCTTCACCCATTCCCCAGGCACCAGTAATGGGCTTTGGAATGACAAGAGAAACTGCACGAGGATCCGATTCGGTTGTAATGAGAATGGTGCCCTTTTCTCCTTCAATTTGAGAAGGAATATGATTATCAGAGGTTTTACCCCAAGAAAGATTTACAACCTTGTCTTTGTAGCCTAATAAGGCCTGTCCAGAAACATCAATTTGATGGTATGGCAGCGCTGTATCAATGCCAGGAACATCCACAAGCACGCCTGTTGCCTGCACTGTATCAGGCGCGCCAAAAAGGCCAATAGCAAACTCTACCGTATAGATACCAATATCCAACAGTGATCCACCAGCACGGCGAGGATCAAAACATGAAGGTGTCTGCCCGGACTGCAAAAGCTCCCAACGACCGGAGAACTTTGAAAAACGGATGGTTGCTGAACGAGTGGTGCCAATAGATTTCATGGTATCTCTTACAACACCAAAACCTGGATCATGGATGGAGCGCAACCCCTCCATAATCTGTACGCCCGATTCATGTGCAACTTGAAAAACCTCAAGGCCCTCTTTATATGTTGGGCAGAAGGGCTTCTCAAGTAATACATGCTTACCTGCACGTAAAAGACGAAGAGCTTGCTCATAATGAAGTGTATTAGGGCTTGCTATATAAACAGCATCTATCTCTTCACAAGCACCGAGTTTATCAAGGTCGTCAAAAAACAAATGGGCACCATGAGCCGAACCAAATTCCTGTGCCTTCTCAAGAGAGCGGGAATAGCAGCCAACGTAGGCAATGTCTTCAGGAAGCGTTGAGACCGCGTCAAGAAAAACTTCTGCAATGTGACTTGTGCCAATACTTGCAAAACGAATGGGTTCCATACCTCTCCAATCGTAAGGGTAGAAGCGCCCGATACAAACTTTGCATAACAGCAGTTCTTCATGCGTTAGTATGATTTTACTCTCTTGCAGATTGACCCTGTATTGTTTCTAGTTCTTTTTTAGGACAAGCGTATATCTATGTGTATTACCAAGTTCTCGCTTTTGAGGTAGAGTCCCGACAAGCACTATGCGCTACAGTGAGCGCAACGTTTATTACATTTTCGGGAGGCATACGTGATACAGATCTCAGGCATCTGTAAATCATATAAAACAGGTGATTTTGTTCAGCAGGCTCTTGATAATGTCTCTATTGCTTTTCGCGATAGCGAATTTGTTGCCGTCTTAGGTCCCTCAGGATCCGGCAAAACCACCTTTCTTAACATTCTGGGTGGTTTTGATCGGGCCGATAAAGGCACCATTATTGTTGATGGTATCTCCACTGAGAACTATCGCGATGCTGATTGGGATACGTATCGCAATCACCGTATTGGTTTTGTCTTCCAGAGCTATAACCTCATCCCCCATCAAACTGTCCTCGCTAATGTGGAACTCGCTCTTACGTTGTCAGGCGTTGGACGAGCAGAGCGCCGCGAGCGAGCTTTAGCAGCACTTGATCGCGTGGGACTTGCCGAACACGCCAACAAAAAGCCCAATCAGCTTTCCGGTGGCCAAATGCAGCGAGTGGCCATTGCTCGCGCTCTTGTTAACGATCCTGATGTAGTGCTCGCCGATGAACCAACAGGTGCGCTTGACACGGAAACTGGTGTGCAAGTGATGGACATCCTTGCAGAAGTTGCCCGTGATCGTCTGGTGATTATGGTCACCCACAATCCTCAACTTGCACATGACTATGCAACACGCATTGTCCAGCTTACCGATGGTCGCATCGTGGATGATTCGAATCCCTATATACCGGATGATTCAGATGCCGAGGGTAGCAATCACACACAAAGTGAAAATGACGAACTTGATGCACCTTCTGAAAAGAAGGAAAAGCAACAACGAGCTTCAATGAGTTTCTTGACCGCACTTGCCTTGTCTGCCAATAACTTACTCACCAAAAAAGGCCGCACCTTCATGACGGCATTTGCAGGATCTATTGGCATTATTGGTATTGCTGCTATTTTGGCATTGTCGACAGGTGTCAATAACTACATTGCCAAGGTGGAGGAAGACACCCTCTCAACCTACCCACTCTCCATTACGAAGCAAAGCTATGATTTCACAGGACTTCTCACCTCTGGAACTGAGGAAGCTGATACCGAGGCTTCTCAAAACCAATCCTCAACAACACAAGCAGTATCTTCCGATGATCAAAACATTCCCGGTGTAATGGTTCTTGGGGATATGTTTGCTAGCGTTCGCTCAAACGATCTCACGAGTTTCAAAAAGTTTCTTGATGAAGGCGGCTTAGCAGGTGACGTAAACGCCATTCAATATGACTATGGCATTACACCACTTGTTTATTCAGCTACCTCAGCAGAACCCGAACAGTTAAGTCCTGATGCTCTGAGTACAGCTATGAGCAGTGGCTCTTCATCAACTACGGTGGCGAGCTACGGTATGAGTTCCGGAGTGTTTAGTGAAATGCTCGATGATCAGGAACTTCTCAACGAACAATACGACGTCGTAGCAGGACGTTGGGCCGAAGGCACAAATGAAGCAGTTCTCGTTCTTGGTTCAAATGGCACACTCACAGACTACACACTTTACGGCCTTGGCATTCTTGATCCCACTGAGTTGGATAGCATGATGGACTCAATGATGAATGCCGAAGAAGTGCAAGTACCCGATCATGAAAATATTTCTCTGAGCTACGATGATGCTCTTAATCTGAGCTTTAAAGTCCTGAGCCCTGCCGACGTATGGCGAAAGAACACTGAAACAGGCGGCTGGACAGACATGTCAAACGACAGCGCCTACATGAGCCAGGCACTCGATAATGGTATTGACCTGCATATTGTTGGTATTGTCCAGCCTAAACCCACCGCAAATGCGACCGCCCTCTCGCAAGGCGTTGCTTATACTCCCGAGCTGACACAAGCACTTATAGATCGTGCGGCAAATTCTCAGATTGTTCAGGAACAACTTGCTCATCCTGATATCGATGTATTTACTGGTAAATCTTTTGAGCAACTGCGCGAAGAGGGTACCAGCGGCCTCGATTTATCCAGTATGTTTACCGTTGATGAACAGGCTCTTCAAAACGCTTTTTCATTTGATGCTTCCGCACTCGGAGACAGTCTCAATCTTTCGGGATTTGATTTCTCTGGTCTTAACCTGGGATCCATTGATATAGATCTTTCTGACATTAGCTCTCAAATTGATATGAGCAGTATTGCTGCTCATGCTCCGGTACCAGACTTCTCTGCCATTTTGGAAGGTTTGGCAACTGATTCCCCACTCACCCCAGAACAAACTGAAGAAGTCTCAGAAACAGCCGCTCAACTCGTTCAAGGTTTTCTTATTTGGACCAGCCGTCCAGAAAACGGTGGAGGGCTCGATCCTACCGATCCTAATTTTTCCTCTCAACTGGGAGCACAGCTTCAGGCATATCTCGCCACCGACGAGGCCCAACAGCTGCTTTCCAAGATTGCTGGCATTGCCGGGGATCCAGTAAGGGAACGCTTGGAACAAGAGCTCATGAGCTATGTTGAGCAGGACCTTGCACCATACTTTACGTCTGCCACCACACAGGTAGCAGAAAAACTCGGTAATGCTATCGCACAGCAGGTTGGTGAACAACTTCAAGCACAGCTCAGTAACGCTATGGGCCAATCTGCGCAGGCCTACGCAACACAGCTTGCCGCTGGAATGCAAAATGCTCTCACTATCGATGGAAATGCTTTTGCAAATGCAATTGGTTTCTCTATGACAGCTGATGATCTCTCTTCAATGCTTACCAGCTATGCCAATGCCAGTATGCTTACCTACGAAAACAATCTCTCGACACTGGGTTATGCCAATATCAACGACCCGGTTTCCATCCGTATTTACCCCATTAACTTTGAAGCAAAGGAGCGCGTGCTCACTGCCATAGATGCATATAACGATCGGATGGAAGCGGAAGGCAAACCCGATAGCACCATTACGTATACGGACTATATGGGTGTTCTTATGAGCAGCGTTACCGACATTGTCGACATGATCTCATTAGTGCTCATTGCCTTTGTAAGTATTTCTTTGGTTGTAAGTTCAATTATGATTGGCATTATCACGTACATATCAGTGCTCGAACGTCGAAAAGAAATTGGCATCCTGCGAGCCATGGGCGCTTCAAAACGTAACGTCGCCAGCGTATTTAATGCAGAAACTTTCATTGAAGGACTTATTGCAGGTGTATTTGCAATAGCGGTGGTAGAACTAGTTTCTATTCCAGTTAATGCCTGGGTGTTACATGCCTTCGCCGTAGATTCAATTATGAGTCTCC
>URWR01000068.1 GCA_900551595.1 uncultured Coriobacteriaceae bacterium | reverse complement strand
TTATCAAGTGCAGATGTTGCCTCGTCAAGAATAAGAATTGCAGGGTTCTTCAAGAATACGCGGGCAATAGCGATGCGCTGCTTCTGTCCGCCCGAAAGACGTGCTCCTCGTTCTCCTACCTCTGTTTCAAAGCCTTCTGGCAAATGCTGCACAAACTCAGTGACATTGGCAAGACGAGCTGCTTCAGCAATTTCATCTGCTGTTGCATCGGGACGTCCATAGGCAATGTTTTCGGCAATTGTCCCATCAAAGAGATAGACATCTTGCTGTACTAAACCGATGGCTTCACGCAAGCTCCTCTGTGTAACATCGCGCACATCCTGTCCGTCGATGGTAATAGAGCCGGAGTCTACGTCATAGAAACGTGGCAACAATGAACACGTGGTAGATTTTCCGCCACCAGAAGGACCAACAAGCGCAATAGTTTCTCCGGGAGCAATATCAAGGTTGAGATGATCGATAACTACATCGGATTTCTCGCCATTATGTTCTGGATAAGAGAAACATACATCGCGATAACTAACAGCACCCTCGCTGATCTTAAGATCGGGGGCATCGGGCTTATCCTGAATATCAGGCGTTGTATCCAACACCTCTTGAAAACGTCTAAAACCTGCAATTGCCTTCTGAAAAGTCTCCGTAAAATCGAGAATCGAGGTAATGGGAGCTGTAAATAGAGAAATATAAAGGGCGTATGTTGCAAGGTCTAATGCTTCCATCTGTCCCTGAGCAATAAGCCAGCCACCATAGACCACCACGGCGGTATTAAGCGCCCCCATCATGACGGCAATGGCTGATTGATAGCGCCCCATTGCACGGTACATACGGGTTTTTGAATCAAGATAAGCATCGTTTGCGCGACGGAACTTTTTACGCTCAACATCTTCTGCGGTAAAACTCTTAACTACACGAATACCGGCAAGAGAATCTTCAAGACTCGAATTTACGCCCGATATTCTCACGCGATTCTCTGTATACACTGCACGCATATGCCAGTTTGCATAGATGTTGTACACCACAAGCAATAAGGCAATGAGCGCCAGCACGGCAGTGAGCTGGATATTGATAGAAGAAAGAATGATAAATGAACCAATAACTTCAATGATTCCAATGAGAATAAACTCTGGTCCATGATGCGCGGCCTCAGAAATATCAAACAAGTCCGAAACGAGACGGCTCATGAGATCGCCCGATTTATGCTCATCAAAATATGAAAAGCTCATGCGTTCATAGGCGTCAAAGAGATTTTCACGCATCCGGCTTTCCATGCGGGCACCCATAACATGCCCCCAGAAAATAACGAAATACCGGCACACAAAACGCACGGCATACATAGCAATAAGGCCGATTGCCAAGTAGAGCAGAGAGCCCATAATGGCATCTTTGCCCTCGGTAAATAAGCCACCGGTAAGCGTTCGAAGAATCTGGGGAAATGCAAGGTCGACTGCCGCTACCAAAATAGCTGCGATGATGTCGATAACAAAAAGGTGAAGCTGCCCTCGGTAATACGAGAGGAATGAACGAAAAAGTGAGCGACGCTGAGCGGGCATAAAACTCCCTTTGCAATAGAACCGACTAAGCGATAGTACAGCGTACCATGCACAATACTGCCGACCTTGCGCATCACACAAGATCGGCAGTTTTTCGTTCCATTTCCTTATTATTCAGATGTCACAGCAAGACGATGAGAGACTGCATCACAAATAAGAGCACCTACGACAGTCTTTGCATCTTCAATACGGCCATCTAACACCGTGTCTACAAGCTCAGAGAGTTCAACAAGATCCACGTTGATAAACTCGTCTGCATCGGGATCAGACTGAGTAAAGGTCAATCCTGTTGCCATATAAATATGGATGAGCTCGTCGCAGAATCCATCGGAGCTTGCAATGGTGGTAAGGTACGCCATCTGCTCGGCTTCCATACCCGTTTCCTCAAGAAGCTCTCGGCGAGCACAGGTGAGAGGGTCTTCACCCGGGTCCAGTTTGCCGGCAGGAATTTCTACCGTTACGCGGCCCAGAGCCGTACGATACTGGCGTACCAGACAGATACATCCATCGTTGGTAAGGGCAACCACTGCTACTGCACCACGGTGACGCACAACATCTCTGATTGCCTCTCGTCCATCTGGCAAACCTACACGAAGCCTATCAACAGAGAAGATTTTGCCTTCCCAAGCAACCTCTTCGGCTAATACATGCTCCGCAAGATCAGCATCGCGCGGGTCATCGTCGCCTAGAACAAGGTTTCGCCGAACAGGCTCACCAGAGACGTGGTTCGAATGAGATCTATCGCCATCGTAGGTAAGTTGCTGTGTTACATCGAGCAAAGCATCTGCGGCATCGATTAATGCCTCATCGTTGAGTTCATTATCTGAATGTGAGAGTACCAAAGCGTCATCATTCTCAATGCTTTGATCGATGTTGTTGTACTCCACTACGACTCCTCCCACGCCTCACGGCCTTTCAGCGCGCGAAGACCAATATCGTGGCGGCATGTCTTTCCTTCAAAGTTGATAAGTTCACACGCCTCATATGCACGATTACGTGCTTCCTCAAATGTGGGGGCCAGCGCCGTCACATCGAGCACACGACCACCGGCAGTAATAATGTTGCCCTCAGCATCCAGTGCGGTTCCGGCGTGATATACCGTAACACCTTCGCAGGCATTAGCCTCATCAATACCGGTAATAACCTTGCCCTTCTCATAAGCGCCAGGATAACCTGCCGAAGCAAGAACAACGGAAACAGCCCAATCGTTATCCCATGAAACATCAGCCTCATTAAGCGTTCCGTTATCACAGCGCAAAAATACGTCGACAAGATCCGCATGCATACGGGGGAGTACCACCTGTGTTTCAGGATCGCCAAAGCGAGCATTAAACTCGAGAACCTTTGGGCCATCTTCTGTAAGCATGAAACCACCGTAGAGGCAGCCACGGTAATCAATACCCTCAGCGGCAAGCTGCGCAACCACGCGGCGCTCAATATCTACCATCTGCTCAAGCTCTTCAGGTGTGACAATGGGAACCGGAGAATACACGCCCATGCCACCTGTATTGGGGCCTCGGTCGCCTTCGTAAGCGCGCTTGTGATCCTGAGAAGCAGCCAGCGGAACAAGCGTTTGACCATCAGTAAGACCCAAAAGCGAGCACTCTGGTCCGCGCAGCAATTCTTCTACAACAACCAGCTTGCCTGCATCACCAAAAGCAGTAAAGCATTCGTGAACTCCTGCCAAGGCTTCTTCGGTGCTCTGTGCGACAACAACGCCCTTGCCAGCAGCAAGACCATCTGCCTTTATAACAACAGGACCACCGATTTCGCGTACATAAGCTGCACAGGCATCTTCATCATCAAATGAACGCCAAGACGCAGTTGGAACTCCCGCCTTTTCCATAATCTCTTTGGCAAACTGCTTGGAGCCCTCCATACGAGCTGCTGCTGCATTTGGTCCAAAGACAGGAATACCTGCAGCACGAACTGCATCAGCCACACCACTCACCAAAGGAGCTTCTGGGCCTATAACCACAAGCCCAATGCCATTATCACGGGCAAAGGAAGCAACCTCTTCGCCATCCTCAGGATTGATATCCACACGTTCAGCTATTGACCACATGCCGCCATTGCCTGGGGCAACATAGAGCTTTCCTGCCCGCGGGGACTCCGCAAGTTTGGTGAGAAGAGCATGCTCACGACCACCAGAACCAAGCAATAAGATATCGACCTTCTCGCTGGCAGAACCCATGGATCCTCCTTGATTTTTAACGCTTTGGGTATCCTTATTGTTACTTTGCCAAAAGACCTGGCGAGGTGCAAAACCAACACCAATTGCGCCAATTCCAATTGTACTCACTGTTGCAGGGCTAGCATTTGCAACCCACACACACTCAGAAGAAAATTCGTTGGTATCAAGCGGGCGGTCAATATACTCAAGATAGCGCGGCATACCGGCACTTACCTCGGCATACATGATTGGACCGTCCTCATGCGCACACACGCTCAGATGACGAACTAAATCTGAAGCAAGGTAGCTTAAGTCAGTATGGGAAGCCACCGTAGCAAGCATTCCGTCTTTGTTCGTTTTTATCAGCTGGCGCTGACCTGTTACTGCGCGTGCTAAGCGAGCGAGTGTTCCCCGAATGCCGCGATGCACAGAGCCAGTACTGCTGAAAGACCGATCTGGAGCAGGTATAAAATACAGACTTGTTTTTGCAGCAAAAGCACGTGCATGTTCTGCTGCTTCTTTTACCGATACACCCGAATTGCGGGCACTCACAACATCTCGCAGAACAAGACCTTCCGCAACAGAAAATGTCTTTGTATCGACAAGCTCTATCTTTTGTGTTGCTGACATTAAACGAGCAGCTGTACGAGCAGCTTCAAATGAACCAGCAAGCGCTGTTGAAGCGTGGATTGAAACGATAGTCTCAAACCCTTCTTCAAACAGCGCTGCAAAGACATGCTCATAGTCAAGACCTGTAGGAGGTGCCACATGAGGTGCTGCAGTTGCTGTTGCGAGTGCTACATAAAAGTCACTCGTTCCTTCAGTTCCAAGGCTCGGATAGTCGCAGCCATCAAGCGTTGTATGGAATGGCACAACCTGCACCTGTTGTTCCTCACACCATTCAAGTGGGAGGTCGCAAGCAGAATCTACAACGATTGCAAATTCGCTCTTAGGCACGATAGTAGGCACCTCTAGTTCCAGTATCTATCGATTGTTTGCTCACGGTCTGGACCAACCGTGATGATTGAAACACGCACTCCAGCCAGTTGCTCAAGGAAATCAATGTAGTCTTTAGCTTCACGCGGCAGCTGGTAGAAGTTGCGGATGCCAGAGATATCGCACTTCCAGCCCGGCAGTGTTTCATAGACGGGCTTGGCATGATAGAAAACGCTCTGATGCTCAGGCACGGTACGATACTCAACGCCGTCGCACTCATAAGCTACGCATACTTTAATTTCATCAAGGCAGCCCAAAACATCGAGCTTAGTGATCGCAAGATCTGTCAGACCATTTACTCGCACGGCATAGTTAACAACGACTGCATCGTACCAGCCACAGCGACGCTTACGACCAGTTGTAACACCATACTCGTGTCCAACCTCACCGAGTTTGTCACCCACTTCATCAAAGAGCTCCGTGGGGAAAGGACCGGATCCTACACGCGTGAGATAAGCCTTTGCCACACCGAGCACACGCTTGATGTTGGTGGGACCCACACCTGAACCAGTTACTGCACCACCGGCGGTGCAATTGGAGCTTGTAACAAAAGGATACGTACCATGATCGATGTCGAGCATGGTTGCCTGGGCACCCTCAAACAGAACATTCTTTCCTGCCTCAAGTTGCTCATTCAGGAAAATACTGCTCTCTACGATGTAGGGACGAATACGCTCTGCATAGGGTAAATAGGTTTCACAGATACCATCGACGGTATAGGTTGGAAGCTCGTACACCTTCTCAAGAATTGGGTTGGTATACGCAAGAGCGCTTTCCAGCTTCTGGCGGAAGATCTTCTCATCCAACATATCTTGGATGCGCAGACCTGTGCGGTTCATCTTATCCATATAGCATGGGCCAACGCCGCGCTTAGTGGTGCCAATGAGGTTCTTACCAAGCTTTTTCTCATGAGCACCATCAAGATCTTTGTGATAAGGCATAACGATATGCGCATTGCCCGAAATCTTGAGACGATCAGCAGAAATACCCTGCTCAGCAAGCATATCAATCTCAGAAAGTAAAACTTCTGGATCCACGATACAGCCGTTGCCAATAACAGGATATGTTCCTTCATACATGACACCAGAAGGCACCTGATGGAGCGCCAACTTCTTACCATTAGCAATTACCGTATGGCCAGCATTTGCGCCGCCGGCATAACGGCATACAACGTCAAAATCACCGGAGATAAGGTCGGTAACTTTACCTTTACCCTCGTCTCCCCATTGAGTGCCCACAAGTACCGATGCAGACATGCGGTCTCCCTCGCTCGTTCTCATATAGTCTGGCACACGCACCGAACGGGAAGCCGTCTTCGGCGGCGGGCATAGCCCGGTCGGGTCGGCGAAATCAGTATAGGACAATACAGCCAAATCTCTTGCGAGAGGGTTGTATGTTCCATATGTTCAGTGCCTCTTTACTCTACTCTTCGTGGTGAGTGTCAACCTCTACAAACTTTGTTGAACCTGGCAAGAAGGTGAGAGGTACCACGCCTGTTGGGCCCGAACGGTTCTTAGCGATAATAAACTCGGTAATATTCTCGTCCGGACGATCTTGGCGAGCAGCCTCTTCTGCCGTTACAGATCGATCCAAAAGGATAACAATGTCTGCATCCTGCTCGATAGCACCTGATTCTCTCAGGTCTGAAAGCTGTGGTCGCTTACCGGTACGCGCCTCAGAGGAACGGTTGAGCTGCGAAAGAGCAATAACAGGAACACCGAGGTCTTTTGCCATAATTTTGATACCACGGCTCATCTCAGAAACCTCAGTTGCACGTGAGTCTGAGCGACGTCCACCTGAAGGCGGCGACACAAGCTGCAAATAGTCCAGGATTACTACGCCATTCTTTTTCCCATGAAGCATGCGACGTGCTTTGGCACGTATCTCTGTCACAGTCGTGCCCGGCGTGTCGTCGATCATGATATCGAGCTGTGAGAGCTCGCTTGTAGCCTCGAGGATTTGTGGCCATTGCTGATCGCGGATATTAGCCGAGCGAATATCGGTAAGACCAATGCGTGCATGCGCAGAAAGCAGGCGCTGAGCAATTTCTACCTTACTCATCTCAAGTGAGAAAAAGGCAACCGAAGCGCCCGAAGATGCTGCATTAACAGCAAGATTAAGCGCAAATGAAGTCTTACCAACACCAGGTCGAGCACCGATAACTACCATTTGACCTTCACGTAAACCAAGAAGGCGAGAATCGATGCCCGGAAAACCAGTCTGAACACCTAAGAAATCTGTACGATTTCGTGCTTGCTCGTCCAACTGCTCGTAGAGCTCCTCCATGATCTGCTCTACTGTTGAGTAGTTAGAACTCACATCGCGATCGGTAACACCTAAAAGCAGACGCTCTGCATCATTTACAACTTCTTTTGTATCTTCCGGAGCACTATAAGCAAGAGCGGTAATTTGAGCAGAAGCTTGAATAATGTTGCGTAGCGTAGAGTCTCGACGAAGAATCTCGGCATGGTGATGCCAACTTGCAAGTGCAAACGTATTGCCGCTGAGTTCTACCAGATATGCGCGACCGCCAACGCGTTCAAGATCCCCTGAAGAGTTGAGATAATCTGCCAGAGAAATAGGATCGACTGGCTGACTACGATCAAAAAGCGCATGCATAGCTGCAAATATTTTTTGATTGGATGGGATGTAAAAATCCTGCTCATCCAGTTAAACAAGACACTCCTGCAGCACATCACTTGAAACCAGCATGGCTGATAGTACCGACGCTTCAGCAGACGCATCCTGAGGCATGGGTGCCGAATACTCTGATGAACTGGTATGGCTTTCATCAGTGTAATGGGATTGATCTAAAGCAGGCAAAACATTCCTTCCAACAAAGACTAGCTTGGGAATCGTAGCTTATTTACGTCCGCCTGTTTCTCTGTGTTTTATGTCTCCCACGCTTTATACAGGAGATTGTCGAAGGCTTTCTGCTTTCAACGGCGGATTTGTAAGTTTTCAACGTTTTCAACAATCTTTGCAAAATTCGATGAGCGGGTTTTCAACAATCGCAAGATACACAGGACAGGCTAGGAATATGCAACCTTGCAGCTATCCTCTTATCGAACATAGTATGGATATTCTATGTTTCCCCAGGTAAATTGGCATTTTTCGATACTTTTATTCGAAGATGCCCAGTTCAGCTATGGTGTTTAGATCAGCAGACTCATCATTTTTTAAGAAAATTTATTGCCACAAAGAAAGCTACTACCTGCGGCGATTGTAGAAATCTGCAGGTAGTAGCTCTTCTTGAAAAATATGAGGTAAAGAGTTATTCGGCAGCTTCTTCTACCACAATCTCCTCAACCTCGA
>URWR01000067.1 GCA_900551595.1 uncultured Coriobacteriaceae bacterium | reverse complement strand
GACTTCTTGTTGAGAAACTCGCGCAGCAGGGACTCCTTCCTGTCATTTGCGGAACCGACACGCTTGGTGTTGGTATTAACGTGCCAATTCATACCGTTCTGTTTACCGCACTTTCAAAGTTTGACGGCAAACGCATGCGTCACCTCAACGCCCGAGAATTTCATCAAGTTGCAGGGCGCGCTGGTCGCTCTGGTTTTGATGATGAGGGCGTCGTTCTCGCAGAAGCCACACCCTACGATATTGAAAATGCCAAAGCCCTTGCAAAAGCAGGAGGCGATCCTAAACGCGCCCGGAAAATACATACGAAGAAACCTCCTGCAGGTTATGTTGGATGGAATCAGCAAACCTTTGAGCGTCTCGTAGCGGCTACGCCAGAGAAACTTCGTTCTCGAATGCGTATTACGCACGCCATGGTGCTTGCCGAAGTTGAACAAGGTGGCGATGCTTGGTCTCGTGTCCATGAACTTATCGATGCTTCTGCACAACCAGAGGAAGAAAAAATCCAACTCTCGAGTCGTGCAGATGAAATTTTTGCCACCCTTTTGGATGCGGGTGTCATTGTGAAAACTGAAGCTGAAGATGGCACAACACAGTGGTCGTGCACTGTAGATTTGCCAGATGATTTTGCACTAGACCAGCCCTTATCACCATTCTTATTAGCGGCACTTGAATTGCTTGATCCAGAATCAGATTCCTATGCACTCGATCTCATTTCTATGATCGAGGCAACATTGGAAGACCCATGGCAAATTTTGCGAGCACAAGAGCGTGAAGCACGCGATAAAGCCATGGCGAGTATGAAAGCTGAGGGTATAGATTACGAGGAGCGGTTGGAGCGTATTCAAGAGGTAACGTATCCCAAACCGCTTGAAGAACTCCTCGATGCAGCTTTTGAACGTTACTGCGCTGAAGTACCTTGGGCAAACGATTATGAGCTCAGCCCCAAATCGGTGCTGCGCGACATGATTGAGACTGCCTCCGATTTTAAGGAATACATTCGCCGTTATGGTATCGCTCGCTCTGAAGGTACCTTGCTGCGCTATCTTTCCGATGCATGGCGCGTGTTGGATAGAACCATTCCAACAAGCAAGTACGATGAGCGCCTTGAAGATATTGCCGCATGGCTTGGTCTGATGGTACGCACAGTAGACTCCAGCCTGGTGGATGAATGGAGCGGTACTACCTCCGAAGAAATAGATGCCGGCGCTGCCCCACAAGCTACCAACCAAGTAGTAAAAGACCGTCGAGGTCTTACGCTTCTGGTGAGAAATGCTCTGTTTTTGCGAGTACGCCTGGCAGCTTTGGGACGTACCGAAGACTTAGGCCAACTTGATGCTGACTGGGGCTGGCGAGAAGGTGCGTGGAAGCGTGCGCTTGATGCATTCTACGAAGTACATGACGAAATCTTGCTCGATGGAGATGCTCGCTCGAGCGCATTTCTCCAAATTGATGAAACAGCCGAGACGTCTGCTCACATTTGGCATGTACATCAAATCTTCCATGATGCCGATGGTGATGGCGACTTTGGCATTTGGGCCGATGTAGATCTGGATGCCACCCAAGATGAAGGAGAAGCACGTTTCTCAACGTATCACGTAGGCTTCGTCGAAGATGTTCTATAAGAAGATGTTTTTAAACAAAAAAATCGCCCCGTCAGGACGGCGAGGCGACTGGAGTTGGGAGCTATGTTAGTTCTTGAACTGCTTTAGTTGAAACTATGCAGTTGCAAGCTTCTCGTTGCGCTTCTTGAAGAACTTCATCAGTGCAACGAACAGGACAACCCAAACGATGAAGCAAATAATGCCAGGCAGGTGACCGGAAAGTGCGTTGGCAACAGACCAACGGAAGTCCGGAGTTTCGAGCGTAGCCCAGGTGATCATTGCGTTCTGATCGATACCTGCAAGGGAGTCCGGTGAGAACGTACGAGCAAGCTCAGTCAGATACGGTGCGAAGCTTGAAGAAGCCAGCAGGTAGACCGGAGTGACGATAATGCCCTCGATAAGCATCTTCGTGAGGTTGCCACCGGTCATCATCAGCAGCACTGGTGCGAGGCAGATGTTGACGATACCAGCGAACGGCAGCACGGTGTTGCCAAGCGGGGTAAGCAGGAAGGCAAATACGAGCTCGAACGGGATGAGCAGAACGGTGGTAACCCAAAGCTCGTTGGAACCAGCAAGAATAGGCCAGTCAAGACCAATGATGAGCTGCTTGCCCGCGAAACGCTTCTTCATGAAGTCGCCCACTGCATCAGAGATGGGGGAAAGTGCCTGCATGAAGAGCTTAGAAACCATCGGGAAGAGCGTAAGAGCAGTAGCAGCCTGAATAGCAAGGGTCAGAGCAGCCTGAAGCTCACGATAAGCAACAGCACCAAGCAGAAGGCCGATGATGAAGCCCATGACAGAGTTCTCACCGAAGATACCAATCTTGCTGCGGAGCCATTTAGCGTCAACCTTGTTGTTCTCAATAGCAGGAATACGCTGAAGAATGAGCTCAAAAGGAAGCACGATGGTGCAGGTAAGCATCAGAGCATGCGGGACCGTTACGCCAGGAATGCCGGTAACATTCTCGATGGTGGGCTGAATAGCGTCACCAATCTTGAGCTCAGCGATGATCTGAATTGCAGCAGCAATGAAGCCCATAGCAATTGCAAGACCCTCAGCCATACCAGCAGAGCTGCAAAGATAATAGGTAATAACGCAGGTGCACAGCTTGGTCCAAGCGTTCCAAAGGTCAACGTTCAGAACGTTGGTAGTGTTCGTTGCCAGCATGATTGCATTGATGGCAATGAGCAGCGGGAAGCACAGAACACCATAGGGCCATGCCCAAGCAATAGCAGAAAGTGCAGGCCAGCCCACGTCAACTGTCGGCAGAGCAATGCCGGTTGCATCGGCAAGACCCTGTGCAGCCGGAGTAATGGCACCAGTCATGAAGTTAATAACAACATTCATGCCAGTAAAAGCAATGCCCAGCGTCAGTGCTGCAATGAATGCATCCGCAAACTTCATGCGGCAGAGCAGACCGATGATGAGCATAATGAGCGGCACGAATACCGCTGCGCCGAAGCCCAGAATGTACTGGACGACGTTATAGAGGACATCCATCCTTACGCTCTCTCCTTCCATGTCCTAAAAGCGAATCACGAAACAAACATAGCTACAGAATCTTCATCAGACCAGTCAAATGTTCTTCACGCTTCTATGAAAGAAATTGCGCTAACCGACTAAAACTTCCGTTCACCGAAAGTAAGTTGCGTGTAAAAGCCACTGATATTTCGGTCAACAAGTGTTTAATTAGGCAGTGTTTTATAGAGAGCTTGTAAGGTCATTCAGAGCACTCAGCAGTTAAGAAAAATGTTGCAAAACAATTGTGCGCACCTTTTCAAGAAGGGGATCTGAAGCGCCAACTCGCTGTTCTATCACCGGCATTAATTCATTCAGGAGTGCTTCTCCATCATCATGGTGATTACTTTGGCTTTGTCCTACAACATGCTTTTGAGATGCAGCCGTTATACTCCAACCAATGCCCATCTCATCAAGTTTTTGAGCAATGAGTGCAAGATCTCGTTCATCTAACACGGGATGAACAACAGCAAGAGGAATCTTACAATTTGTAAGTGGCGTCGTACTCACTACGAGATCTGCCGATGTTGTATCAATCGATTTTGCCTCATGTACACGCAGCAGTTTCACTACGCGCACACCAAATCTTCTGCGCAGTTGTTCTGCCATAAGATGCGCTGTGGTATCACCACCCGAACACACCACTACTACCCTTGGATAGCCTCGAACAACTTTCCAGCGCTCAATGGCAGCACAGAAACAAAGGGTGATACCAGCAGCTTCATCATCTCCAAGAGGGCGTCCAATAATCGGTTCCACAAAACTGAGCTCGCTTTGCACTGCCTTTAAAATCCACGATTGATTTTGAGCAATTCCTCCTGCAATTGGATCATCAGCTTTGAGTGGTTCTGCGGAAACAAAGATCATGCCAAAATAGTTTGAGAGTTGTCCTAGAAGTTCCATATCGCCCTCTAAGCCAACTTCCAATCGCTGAGAAACCCCTCTAATAAAATTCAGAGCAATCTGGGTCACATTTGCTTTATCGACTTTAACCGCACTCTTGTTGTGATAACGATAGGTCTGAGCAACTGCCGTAAAGAAGAGTTCATCATCACTCGAAAGACTTACGTTACATTGCTGAGCCATGAGACTCATTATCTCGTGTTCATAAGGACCTACAAACTCGCGAGAACATCCTAAAAACTCATCCTCTAAGCCATCAAGCGAGACGCCATTTTCGACACGAATAATCGTAATGATCAGAACGCACACTGCTGTTTGATAGTTCATATCGGGAAGCGAAATACCAAATTTTTGCGAAGCTTCCTCCAAGACTTTTTGAGCAAGACGAGTTGCTTTTTGAATCTGCAGTTTTTCAGCCAAAGAAAGCCACAAGCTCGATACTGGATCCCTGCGCACTAACAGATCAACAAGAAACAAACGACGAGCGCTCTCAGGACCAATCGCTCGCATTCCTTTTCCTGCTTTCGATTCAACTTGAAGACCCGCAGTTATCACCGTCTGTTTGATGTCGGACAAATCGTTTAAGACGGTAGTTCTGCTTACAGAAAAGATCTTTGCCAGTTCGTTGGTTGTAAGGTAATCACGACTGGCAATAAGAAGTGCAGCACCAAAGACAGCACGCTCTTCGGATGAAAGCCTATATGACACGGTGTCTGAAACATGTAAAGCCTTTTGCGCATGAGAGAAATCTGGGGGCAGAACGATTGCACCACCTAAATCAAAGGTGAGCTCACCTATTCCTGCCTGTCTGAGCATGGTATTGAGCTGAGTTATATCGTTGCGTATGGTCCGCTCTGACACTCCATAGCGCTTGGAAAGTTCTAACAAGCTCAGCGTATCAACAGAGTGGGCTAGATCTTTCAGAATGAAAGCTATCCTTCTGTTCATCGCATACCACCACTTCGCAACAAGAACCGGCTCCAAGCGCATGTACTCACCAAGGAATTCCGGCTAAATAAAGATGTATTTCTTTTAGGGATAGGCATAATAGCCTATAGGTATACTACCCTGCACTTTGTAATTCTTATGAAATGGGAAGTTCAGATTTACTTTGAACAATCGGTTGATAGAAAGGTCTATTTTCATGGCAATTAACTACCAGAAGGCCCAATTTATTGCCTCCTATGGCACTGTCGACCAACTCCCCAAACCCAATGCACCAGAAATAGCACTCGCCGGTCGTTCCAACGTTGGAAAATCATCACTGCTTAACGGCCTTGTTGGTCGTAAGGCTCTAGCCAAGGTCTCATCACAGCCAGGAAAAACGGCAAATATCAATTTCTTCCAGGTAGATCGAATTCACCTCGTGGATCTTCCCGGCTATGGTTTTGCGCGTGTCAACCAAACCGAACGTCAGAGATGGGCAGATCTTATCTCAGGTTACTTTGAATCCGAGCGTCCCCTTAAGCTCGTTTGTGTTTTGGTAGATATACGCCATGAGGCGCAAAAACTCGATATTCAAATGCTTTCCTACATTGCAGAACTACAACTGCCGCATGTTATTGTTCTGACCAAAGCAGATAAGCTCACTCGCTCCAAACAGCAAAGACAAGCCTCTGTACTTGCTCGCTCTTTTGGACTTGAGCCAGAGGACATGGTCATTACCTCATCTGCAACACACCAGGGAATTGATGAACTTAAGCAACGAATAGAACTTGCCTGTTTGTAAGAACGCTTTTGCGCTACGATGGTATGTCCATTTTTCTGCTATTGGAGGTCTCATGGACAGCCATCCCTCAGCTGTTTCTGAATCATCTGTTGTATCTGACAATGAACAGAAAGATCTTTCAACTGATCCTGTCTATAGAGAAGAACAGGCGTACCTCTCTGAGGTATATGCAAAACTTGAACGCATGCGTGACGAGATCGGCGAGGAGCTCGAAACTGGTCATGCCGGCGCTGCTCAAGACCTCAAAGACTTGAGTGAAGAGATTCGCATCGACTTTGGCGGCGCAGACGAGACTATGGAAACACTGGCTGCCATTGAGACGCTCAACAGCGTTATTGATGCGTATAACCAGTATCACGACTTCACAACCGATAAACTCCGTCGTGTTCTTCTGCTCTTACAGCGTCCCTATTTCGCCAAAGTTCGTCTTCGTATGAGGCCAGGACGTCCCCCGCGCGATATTTATATCGGCGCTGTTGGTATTACTGATGAGAAACGCCATCCACTCATTGTCGACTGGCGAAGCCCCGTTGCCGAGACCTATTACAATCAGGAGATGGGCGATACCTCATATGAGGTAGATGGTCGTACGCGTCACGTTACGCTTGAGCTCAGACGTCAGTTTGAGATTACCCGTGACCATCTTGACATGTACTTCGATACCACCGTAGCTATTCAAGACTCATTACTTCTTGAGAGCCTTCGCCGGCACCACACCGAAAAGCTCCAGGCCATTACAGCAACGATTCAGCGTGAACAAAACGAAGTTATTCGTCATAAGGATATTGATGTTCTTATCGTTAATGGTGTTGCTGGTTCCGGTAAAACCTCAGTAATGCTGCAGCGCATTGCATACCTGCTCTATCGTGAGCGAGAAACGCTCAGTCCCGACCAGGTGTTTCTCTTCACTCCCAACGATGTCTTCGAGAGCTATATCGATACTGTTCTTCCCTCTTTGGGAGAAGCAAATCCACAGGTGCGTACCTGGCGTTCCTTCTTGACCGAGCTCGGTCTTTCTGAACGAGGAACGGGCGCTGACGACAATCCTCAGATACTGCTTGCTCTCGATCAAGGCTTGAAAGATCTGGTGCTTGAGCCCGACGATTTTCATGAAATCGCTGTTGATGGGCGCGTATTACTCAAAACGTCCCAAGTGGTAAGCGCCGCAGAGAAGTTCGAGCGTTTTGGTGTATGCCCTCGCTTCTCATCGCTTGTCAAAGATGACTTGCATGAGCGTTTGGAGCGTCGTCTTACTTCACTATCAAAAGATGCCGATCTTCAGGAAGAAGTGCTCAGTCTCAATATCGACGAACAAATCGAAGCTTTTGGTGAAACCATCAACCCGCTTGATGAGGACGAAACTATCCGTTGGACAAGAGCCTATCTCACCCCTCAATTTGAGCGCGCCCATGAGCTTGTTGAACGAGGTGATTGGCTCAGGGTAGATCGCATTGGCATGCGTATCTTGGGCACACGTGGTCTATCGGCAGCAGCATGGCTGTATCTTAAGATTGCAATTACCGGGAACAGCGCTAAGAACGTTCGCTATGTCCTTATTGACGAGGTGCAGGATTACACCGAGACGCAACTGCTTGTTCTTGCTCGGTATTTCTCACAAGCACACTTTATGCTCCTCGGTGATGAGTTCCAGGCAATTCGTGAAGGCACCGCATCCTTCCCCCAAATCCGTAACGTTTTTGCCTCAGATGGCAAACGCGAGGTCGAAGAGGTAGAGCTGCTCACAAGCTACCGTTCTTCACCTGAGATTACCGACTTGTTCGCAAGTCTTCTGCCTCAGGATAAGCAGGTTCGTCTTACCTCGGTTCATCCTTCCGGTATTGTGCCTGTTATCTCTGAGTTTGTTGATGGCTCTGTAAGCGATGAAGGGCGCGACCGCTACCTGAGTGCCCTTCGCAACGAAGTTGCTAGCGCTTCCGCTCAAGAAGGACTCACGGCAATTATTACGCTCGATCGAGGACGTATGGGGTGGTTGGCAAAGCAGCTTGGAGATACTGTTCGAGTGATGCACCGTGACGACACGCTTCCAGCAGATGGAGTAGTCTTACTCGATCTTACCCTTGCTAAAGGCCTTGAATTTGACGGGGTTATTATTCCCGACGCACAAGCAGATGTGTACCCGGATGAGCCACTCGCACGTCGACGTCTCTATACCGCCATCTCTCGTGCTATGCACCGCGTAACCATTCTTTCTCAAGGAAAGATGACGCCGCTGCTTTCTTTGTAGTTCAAAAATCTATTTACAGAGCTAAGCAAGCCTGCTATTTACAATCAAAAACTTGCTACAAAAAGAG
>URWR01000066.1 GCA_900551595.1 uncultured Coriobacteriaceae bacterium | reverse complement strand
GATGCGAACCAATGGTTCTGAACGAGAGGGACGAATCAAGAGCCACGAATCATCTTCAAACTGAAGACGCAATCCATCGGCATGGCTCACGGCAACAGGCGTCATATCGCACACCGTTGCAGGATTGAGTCCTGGTAACAAGTTCCTGAATGCTTGCACCTGGGCTGCATCAAGACGCATATCGTGCTGACCATACTCGAGATGTCCCAGATCTTCATCCAGCTCCTCCACAAGCTCATGTGTAGTCAGCTGACGTTCTGCAAGAAGTTCAACAAGCATGAGTGCTACATAGATACCATCACGCTCAAGCATGTGGGAAGGAACGGCAATGCCTCCGCCCTCTCCTACCGCCATGATGCCATCGTGACGGGCCATCTCACGGTATGTTCTGACAAATCCAACAGGCACCGCGCTGACGTGGCAGTCAAAGCGCGCTGCTTGACGACGAATATAGGAAGAACCATTAAGCTGTATTGCTACACGGCCAGGACCCTGCTTTGCCACAAGGCGTTCAAGCACAAGCGGAGCCATGCGATGCGGGGTTACGAAATGGCCGTATTCATCAATAAGGCCCAGGCGGTCTGCATCTCCGTCGAGAACAAAACCTGCTACTGATTCTGTTTCTACAACTGCACGCTCGCAATCATCGAGCCAAGGCTCAACAGGGCGTGGATGTATGCCAGCGAAATCTTCGCGCTTCTCACCGTGAATCTCCGCTGCCTCAACACCCATGCTGCGCAACAGGTTAACCAGAATGCCGCAACCCGTACCATACATAGGATCTACAACCACTTTGAGCTGTGCACGTTCGATGAGATCGGCATCAACTCGAGCTGCAAGATCTGCAACATACGGATCGATTAAATTGATGTCTTCAAAATCGCCAGGCTCTAGCGTGCATTCACTTGGAATGCGATCCTCAACTTCTTCGAGAAATTCGTCTGTCTCGATAAGACCTAAACCAGATCGAATACAAAGGCCTTGATAATCGGCAGGTGCTCCACTGGCGCCGATCATAAGGGCGCCACAGATATCATCAGAACTCGAGGCTGACCAACCAAGCACCGGCAAAGGACAAGGCTCTGTACTAAGAGACACGCGAAGACCACATGCTGAAAGGATGCCTGCAGCAACTTCAGCATGATGGCGTGCCTGAGCACGTGTGTCGTAGCCCACAAGCACATGCCCATAGGGAACCGTTTCCGACCAGACAGTGCCAAGCCCCTCAGCTATGCGGGCAACATTGACGTCGTTGAAGTCCTCATCGAGACGGGCGCGCCACCCCTCGGCATCGAAATGGATGCTGACCATGGAACTCTCGCCCCCACACGCTTCCTAGAGCGACGCGGGGCCAAGAGCCTCGCGAAAAGCTTCTTTAGTATCAGAACGGGTTAATGCCATGCGAGCATTTGTTGCTGCCCACGCGGCAGGGGTGCCCGTATCGCACCCCTCAGCCGGATCAACAACCAAGGCATACATTTCTTCTTCTGCCAGAAGGCGCTGCATTGCATCGGTGAGCTGAATTTCGTTACCAGCCCCTGGCTTCTGATCAGCAAGCAATTCCATAACGCGAGGAGACAAAAGATAGCGTCCCACAATAAAGAGATGGGAAGGAGCTTCTTCGGGAGCGGGCTTTTCGACAAGACCGCTTACACGCCACACGGCACCTTCGCTCTCCTCGCCTGTAGAGTCTTCGTTGAGAGAACCGATGCACTCGCCAGCAATAATGCCGTAACGGCTCACCTGATCTGGCGGAACAGGTGCTACAGCAATAACCGAAGCGCCATTATGTGCGCGTGAAACCTCTGCCATGCGCACGTTCATCTGGCAGTCAGGAACAAAGTAGTCGCCCAAAAGTACGAAGAAGGGGTCGCCATCCATCTTTTCAGCTGCGCAATGCACGGCATGGCCTAAGCCAAGCGGCTCATCCTGATATACAAACGATACAGGCAGCTCTGATGCTGCATGCACCAGGTCTGCTTCAGCTTCCTTACCGCGGTTCCGAAGCATACCTTCAAATGCTGCATCCTCAGAAAAATACGCTTCAATTTGTGGCTTCTCGTGAGAGTTTACAATGATGCACTCATCAACGCCTTCTGGCGTAAGGGCCTCTTCCACCACATACTGAATAACCGGCTTCTCCAAAACAGGGAGCAGCTCTTTTGGCATGCTCTTAGTTGCAGGAAGAAAGCGGGTGCCCAAACCGGCGGCTGGGATTATCGCCTTCATGATGGTGTAAATCCTTTCGTGAAGCCGAAGCATAACGTGATTTGAAGCTTCGGCAGCCAATGCGAGTGTTCTTTGTAAAAACTCTAGCCCAAGCCAAGCAGTATGACCCTGCCTTCACAGTATCCCAAGAGACCTAAGGTCTGAGTGGATGTATGGCGTAAGCCGAACGGCATACTTGATCAGTCTTCCTCAATGGATAAGCCTTGGCGCTCAAGATAGTCTGCCCAACGGCGCATTGTCTCTCGGGAGAGAGCATGCTCCATAAGGCAAGCCTCTTTATCGGCAGTCTCAGCATCTACCCCAAGATCGACTTCGAGAAACGCTCTGAGCATGCGATGGCAGCGCCAAACCTCACTTCCAAGCTCACGGCCCTTGTCAGTAAGACGTACGCGACCATAGCGGTCTTGCTCTACCATACCCACTTCTTTGAGTGCGGTCATAGCCTTATTGACGCTGGCTTTCGAAACCTTCAGCTGCTCAGCAACATCAACCGAACGCACCCCCTCGCCTTCGGGTGTCTTCAGCGAAATCCGATAGACCGACTCAAGGTAGTCTTCATTGGCCATGGTAAGACCATGAGCGGCAGTGAGTTCATTTCGTGGCATCGTAAAGACTCCTTTAGTCACGCAAACTATTCGCTATCGAGAAGGTCTTCATCAGGTACCGTCAAACGCTCTATAGAAGCTCCGAGTGACTTGAGCTTCTCAACAAACCCCTCATAGCCTCTATCAATATGATGAATATCACTGATAGTGGTGTGCCCATCGGCAACGAGACCCGCCATTGCAAGTGCAGCGCCACCGCGCAAGTCGGGAGCTTTTACCTGGGCTCCAGAGAGCTGAGGAACACCATGCACGATTGCATGATGCCCCTCGATGGTAATATCAGCACCCATCCTGTCGAGCTCACTTGCAAACATAAAGCGATTCTCAAAGACATTCTCGGTGACAATGCAGGAGCCGTCAGCTACCGATAAAAGACACATTGCTTGTGCCTGAACATCGGTAGGAAATCCTGGATAAGGCAGTGTCTGAATATCCACCGGACGAAGCGGGCCCTTACGAGATGCTGTAGCCTCGTGAGCCCCTCGTTCGATCTCAATGCCCATGAGCTCAAACTTCTTCAACACAAGCCCAAGATGAATAGGCTCAAAGCCGCGAACGCGAACAGGACCACCTGTCAAACCACCAATTGCAAGGAACGTTGCAGCCTCAATGCGATCGCCAACAACGCTATGGGTTACCGGATGCAGCTCTGGAACACCCTCGATCTCGATGAGTGGACTTCCAGCACCGCGCACATGGGCACCCATTTCGTTGAGCAGGTTAGCAAGGTCGACAATTTCTGGTTCACGGGCAGCATTGTCGATCACCGTGGTGCCCTTGGCATGTACCGATGCCATCATCAGGTTCTCGGTTGCACCCACGCTCGCAAAATCCAGCGTAACAACTGTACCCGTTATGCCATTTGGCGCGCTGGCATAGATATAGCCATGTTTGAACTCAAATTGAACCCCAAGGGCTTCGAGTCCCAGAATATGTAGGTCAATCTTTCGAGCACCAATTTGGCACCCACCAGGCATTGCCACAACCGCGCGACCAAAACGAGCAAGCAAAGGCCCCAGCACTGCTGTAGAGGCGCGCATTTTAGCAACAAGTTCGTACGGCGTTTCCCAGCGATCAACCGATGATGTATCAATGCGCAGCTCATGCTTATTTACAACTTCAATAGTTGCCCCTAGACGCTTGAGAACCTTACCCATGGTATGAACGTCTGAGATATTTGGGACATTTGTAAGTGTTGTTGTGCCGGAAGCCATGAGCGTTGCCGCCATGAGTTTAAGTGCAGAATTTTTAGCACCTTCGACCGTCACTTCTCCCGAGATGGGATGTCCACCTTCGATGCGTATAACGTCCATGATGCCTCCTTCCCTTCCCTCTCATTATAGAAAAGGCGCCCGCGACAGCTCGCGGGCGCTTCATATGAGGTTTGAACCCCCACAAACTATTAAGGAAGATTCGAACTAGCTCCGAGCGCTCGCTTCTTTTTCAAGCAGATCGCACCAAGCAATCTTTTCTTCAAAATAGGCACGCCCATGATCCCCTTCGGGCAATGCGTCGCGTTTCTCTTCTGCTTGTCTGCGAGTTTCTCGAACAGCCTCTAAATCTATGTCAGAGATCTCGCGCGCATGAGCAGCGAGTACGATGACCATATCGTTTGCCACCTCAGCATAGCCGCCCATGGTAACAATATGGAGTTGACGCTCCCCTGAAGATGCATCCGGCACGTTAATGCGCGTAATACCATTGCCAAGCGCACACACCTCTGCTGCATGCCCCGGATATACTCCTAGCTCGCCAGAGACAGCTGACAACACAATGCTGGTTGCCTCACCCTCATAGAGCAAGCGATCGGGGCGCACAATTTGACATGTAAGCATAGCCATGTCTTACTTCTTCTCTTCCGATTCGGCGCTCTTGCCTGATTCAGACTGCTCCGAACGCATCTTTTGGGCACGCTCACGAACATCGTCGATAGTTCCAGCGTAGCGGAATGCCTGTTCAGGCAAATCGTCAACTTCACCATCGACAATGGCGGCAAACGAGCGAACCGTATCATCAATCTTGATATACACGCCCGGGTTACCGGTAAAGCGCTCAGCAACGTGGAAAGACTGAGAGAGGAATTGCTGCAGCTTACGAGCACGCGAAACCGTCAGGCGCTGCTCCTCGGAAAGCTCGTCCACGCCGAGAATAGCGATGATGTCCTGGAGGTCGGAATACTCCTGAAGGATCTCTTGTACACGCATAGCAACACGATAGTGCTCTGCGCCTACGATATCCGGATCCAGAGCATCGGATGACGACTCCAGAGGGTCGATAGCGGGATACAGACCGAGACTTGCAATGTTACGAGAGAGAACCGTCGTGGCGTCCAGGTGCGTAAATGTGGTAGCCGGCGCAGGGTCGGTAAGGTCGTCCGCTGGGACATAGACCGCCTGAACCGATGTAATCGATCCTTCCTTAGTGGAAGTAATACGCTCCTGCAAATCACCCATCTCAGTGGCCAACGTGGGCTGATAGCCTACAGCCGAAGGCATACGGCCAAGCAGTGCTGAAACCTCGGAGCCAGCCTGTGAGAAGCGGAAGATATTGTCGATAAACAGCAATACATCCTGACCTTGATCACGGAAATACTCAGCTGTTGTAAGGCCTGCAAGACCAACACGCAGACGTGCTCCAGGCGGCTCATTCATCTGGCCATAGACCAAACAGGTTTTTTCAATAACGCCAGACTCACTCATTTCGAGATACAGATCGGTGCCCTCACGCGTACGCTCGCCAACGCCTGTGAAGACTGATGTGCCGTTATGCTCCTGCGCAAGGTTGTTGATAAGCTCCTGGATAAGAACGGTTTTACCAACGCCTGCGCCACCAAATAGACCCGTTTTACCACCGCGAATATAGGGCTCAAGCAAGTCGATTGCCTTGATGCCAGTCTCAAAAATTTCTGTTGTGGTAGACAGATCTGAGAATGCCGGTGCAGGACGGTGAATGGGGTAGCTCTCCATACCTTCGGGCATGGGCTTACCGTCTACCGGCTTGCCCAACACATTCCAAACACGGCCAAGGGTTTCAGGCCCAACCGGCATCATCATGGGCTGACCAGTATCGTAGGCCTTAATTCCGCGGCGCAGACCATCAGTGGAAGCCATGGCTACTGTACGAACAACGTCGCCTGGCAGCTGACTTTCCACCTCAAGGATGTTATCCACATGACCGATAGGCGTATCAGCACTTACGGTAAGAGCGGAATAAATGGGTGGGACGTGCTTATCAAAACGCACGTCAACAACAGGGCCGACAATGCGCACGATAGTGCCCCAACCAACACTTTTGTGCTGGTAAGGCGCACGACCCTGTTTGCGCCCTGCGCTCTTCTCAGCAACTTCTCTAGTCGCATCGATGGTTGTCATTGGCTGTCCTCCAATGCGGATGCTCCGCCGATAATCTCGTTGAGCTCTGTGGTGATCGAGCCCTGGCGGCTGCGGTTATACGTTCTATTGAGCGTGGTAAGTGCCGCGTTAGCGTTATCAGTTGCCGCATTCATTGCGCGACGACGAGCGCCATGCTCTGCAGCTGCCGAATCGAGCAACGCATGATAAATAACAGTTGTTACGTAGGCCGGCATAAGACGCCCCAACACCTCGGATGGAGATGGATCAAATGAAACGACCAGGCCATACGTATGACCATAGTCACTTTCATCAGTGCCAACCACATTTAGGCTCTCGTGAGTTCTTGGAGCGTTGGGCATCGTGAGTGAATCTTGCTGCACGGGCAACAACTGCTCACACACTATTTGCTGCTGCACACGATTTTGCGCATGATTATAGTGCAGCACTACACGGGCAAAAGAACCCGATGTATAGCCATCCATAGCATAGGATGCGATTTGCGCAGCCTGTTCGTCAGTTGGCTTATCGGAGATGCCCTCATAATGCAAAACCGGCGTAATGCCGCGAGCAAGGAAATACTCTGTAGGCTTTGCACCGCAGGTAATAACCTCAGCCTTCTTGCCCTGCGCCTGAAGCTCTTTGATGCGCTTCTCCGCGGCACGCTGTACGGTTACGTTAAAACCGCCGGCAAGGCCACGATCGGAGGCAATGACGATAAGAAGCTCACCGGTACTGTTGGCATGATCAACAAGAAGCGGGTGATCCACATCGCCATGTACAGCATCTACGACGTTTGCAAGCATGCGGGTAATTGCATCCTTGTAGGGCGCAGCTGATGAGGCGCGTTCGAGCGCCTCACCAACCTTGGCTGTAGAGATCATCTCCATCGTGCGCGTTATCTGACGCGTACTTGAAATGGAGTCTATGCGGCGTTTGAGTTCCCTAAGGTTCGACATAGGTCCCGCCTACTCCGCATTCCCGTCTTCGTGAGCCTGAGCATACCTGTGCTTATACACCTCAATTGCATGACGAAGCTCTTGCTCTAGACCATCATCAACAGATGATGTACGCAAACGCTGGCGCAGCGGACCACGAGAAGACTTGAGATAGTCCACCAGCCCATTGCGGAACTCAATTACCTGTTCGACAGGAATATCGTCCATATAGCCATGGCTGCCTGCGTAGATAACGGCAATCTGGTCTGCAACATCAAGAGCAGAATAGCGAGGCTGACGAAGCAGCTCTGTCATGCGGGCACCACGCTCCAGCTGCGACCTGGTTGCATCATCAAGATCGCTGCCGAACTGCGAGAAGCTCTGGAGCTCTCGGTAGCTCGCCAGATCAAGACGGAGGTTACCCGCAACCTGCTTCATGCCCTTTACCTGAGCGGCACCGCCTACACGTGACACGGAGATGCCAACATCAACTGCAGGACGCTGGCCTTGGAAGAACAGGTCGCTTTGGAGATAAATCTGCCCGTCCGTAATTGAGATGACATTCGTAGGAATGTAGGCAGAGACGTCGCCGTCCTGCGTCTCAATAATCGGAAGTGCTGTAAGAGAGCCACTGCCAAGCTCTTCGTTAAGCTTGCATGCGCGCTCGAGCAAACGGGAGTGCAGATAGAAGATGTCTCCCGGATATGCCTCGCGTCCGGGCGGACGATGCAGTGTAAGCGACATCTGACGATAAGCAACAGCCTGCTTAGACAGGTCGTCGTATACGCACAAAACGTGACCGCCAGGATTATCTTTATTTGCAGGCTTGCCGTCAGCGCCGGTGTACATAAAGTACTCGCCAATCGCAGCACCTGACATGGGAGCAATGTATTGCATAGGAGCTGATGCAGAGGCTGGGGGGGGGACCAAAAACGGGAGGGCGGGGGGCATTTAAGGCC
>URWR01000065.1 GCA_900551595.1 uncultured Coriobacteriaceae bacterium | reverse complement strand
ATCAAAAGCGCTTAAAGGCGCTCTGCCGGCTGCACTTGTTGCCGGCTTCTCCTTTGCAATACCACTCGTTGCAGGTGCGTATTTTATTGGAGCCGATCTTCCAGACGTTGTTGCCTCCGTTTGTTCATTAGCCCTCACGTTTGCCTATAGCCTTACGCATCACGAAGGAAAAATTCCTGCGGAGTATCGCCTTGAGATTGCAAGCCCCAACTCGTCAGAAAGCGTTGCTGAGAAAATCCGCGCTTGGTCTCCCTTTGCACTCATTTTTGTTGTACTGCTTCTCACCAGCAAGCTCTTCCCCTTTATCAACGTGCCGCTTTCTGCCATTAAGAGCACCGTCAACATTTACGCTGGCGACCCCACTGCAACACTTACCTTCTCATGGGTTAACACGCCTGGTGTTTTGATATTTATCTGCGGAATTGTAGGCGGGTTCATTCAGCATTGCCCTCTTCGTGAGATGTTTGGTGTGCTTATCGCCACCATCAAACAGATGAGTAAAACCATCATCACGATGCTTGGTGTTTTGGCCTGCGCAAAGATCATGGGTTACTCAGGCATGATCGCAAGTATTGCCACCTTCTTTGTTACCGCACTCGGAGGGGCTTACCCGCTGGTAGCACCCTTCCTTGGCGCATTGGGCACATTCGTAACCGGCTCTGGTACCTCGAGCGAAGTGCTTTTTGGAAACGTACAGCTTCATGCTGCCCAATCTATTGGTGTAAACGAAACTTGGCTGGTAGCGTCCAACTCTCTTGGTATCAGCGCAGGCAAAATGCTCTCCCCGCAAAATATTGCAATTGGATGTGCTGCTTGTGGGCTCACGGGTAAAGATGGCGAGATTCTCGGCAAAATTGCCCCTTATGCCTTTGCTTTTGTCATTGTTATGTCTGTGTTGGTATTTGCTGGCGCAACTGCGCTTGGATAGACGGTTTGCCGTGCAACAGCCCGTCGGTTTCAGCGCAAATACTGGTTATCGACCTTCAAGAATAAGCTGCAATGTTGCCGCGACAAAAACTAACACAACAAACAGCACGGCAAGAAACGCTACCCATCCAACCATTCGTTTTGAAAAGGCACGACGGACCTCTTGTTGGGTATGACCTGCATAGACACCATACTGCAGAAATGCTGCAGGCCTTTCTAGGCACAGTATAGTGAAGCTAACAAATGCTAGCGTAAGGATAATAACCACCGAACAAGCTTCCGACACGCTGTTTGTTTGACTCATGCCCACAGCAGCTGTTGCCACCCAAAAGAGCGCAGCCAAGATACCTACCAAAATAGATCTGGCTGCCCTTCGCTGCCCCTTCTGAAATGCTTTGAAAGATCCTTCGAACAACTTCAAAACATGAGCGACAGGAAACATGCCAAACGGTCCAACAGGGCCATTACTTCCCTCATCTCGAGCACTGCCTTGTATCGCAGGTGTTCCCAAAGCTTTCTCTGGATACGATGCATCTTCTTGATAAAAGCCCGTATCACGCAATGCCGTAGCAAATGCACAGGCAGAAGCAAAGCGTTTGCTCGGCTCAAAAGCGGTTGCCATTCTCACCACGTCGGCGAGCAGGCTTGGTACGACCGCATCATTTTCCAACGCCTGCACATACTCCTTTGTGCCAGGCATTATTCCAGTGAGCATGTAACCGAGTAAGCAGCCAATGGCGTACACATCGGACCGCTCGTCAGTTTGTGTAAAGCCAAATTGCTCCGGCGCAGCAAAACCCCAGGTTCCAAGAGTTGTTGTGTCACGCAGATCATGTTCGCCATGAACACGAGCAATTCCCAAGTCCACCAGATGTGCGCCATCTGCTGCAAGAACTACATTGTTGGGCGTAATGTCCCGATGCACGACGCCGCAAGCATGCAAGGCCGCAGCGGCTTCACATACATCTAATGCGATCCTAACAGCCCGCGCTTCAGAAAAATGCCCGGCCGCCCTCATCCGCACAGTAAGTGTTTCGCCTTCCACGTAGTCGCAGATAACAACGAATTCATCAGGCAGCTCATAGCTATCCCAAATACGAGGAATGCGTGAGCATGTAGCTGTTGAAGCAGCTCTCCAAGCAGCAGGACTCGCAAGTGCTCGAGGAATACGCTTGCGCACAAAAGGACCTTCGATGCCACGCCAAACAAGTTCAGTCTTACATCCAGGCTTATCAGCAAGCACGCGCTCCACGCGATACAACTCATCGTGTTCGAGAATTGCAAGAAGTTGCTCGTCCTGCCCAGCCAAATTATTCCTCCGACAGCAAGGTTTTCTCGCCAAGACGCCACAACTCGTCGTCGCATGCAACGCGGCTTAGACGATGTTCCAAACAAAAAATAACAATGGCGTCGCGACGAACCTTGCACCATAGTTCGTTATGGCCAGCAAAGCGCAGCATCCGCTGCGTTTCCTCCAGCGTGCACCCCATTCCGAAAGCGATCATGAGCACATTGTCGCGGCTCGGATGACGTGTACCCTGAAACACTTGATAGCAATAGGTTGCATTCATGCCAGAAGCTCGAATGACTTCGGAACGCGTTGCTTCGTGTGCCTGTAAGAGCTCCTGCAAATAATCGGACAGACAACGCTCTTCTGCACGCACCTCTGAAAGATAGGCCTCCGGGCTTGCGCTCTCGAGCAGCAACTCCAAAAGCTCGTCAGTAAGTCTCTCATCACCAGACTGCACCGCTTGTTGCTTATCGCATAAAGAACCCTGCTGAGAAGAGCGTGAAGTTCGGCTCTTCTCGGCGCCAGACTTACTGTTTGATAAGCCAGAATCTTTCCTGCTCTGCGAGGACACCTTCAAACTCCCTAGAACTTTTCCTCCATGCGCTCGCGCAGAGCATGAATACGCTCTGGAATGCGGTCGAGTTCATAAGGGGTCATCTGATAAATCCAGTTGAGCCAATTGCGATAAAGCAGGTTGGCGTGGCTACGCCAGGTGAAAATGGGCTGACGCTCAGGATCGTTATCCGGGAAGTAGTTCTCCGGCAGACGAATAGGCAGTCCGAGTTTGAAATCACGCCAGTATTCGTCGGCCAATGTATCGCGACCATACTCAAAATGGCCGGTTACATATATCTCATGAAAGTCCTGTGTGGCGATAAGTGCTGGGCCAGTCTCAAAGCCCTGTGACAGCACCTGGAGCTCCGGATGCTTTGCCAACTCATTTGCATCAATTGCAGCGTGACGCGAGTGCGGCATATTGTGCACCTCATCAAACCCGTTGGTGAGGAAGTTGTACTCATCACACAAATGCTGCGGGAAAACGCCAAACAGTTTGGAGCCCAACTGACGTTTAGGAACTTGATGCAAGTGCCATAACATTGCCAATGCGCCCCAGCACAGGGACATCGTAGAAAACACGTGTTCCTGCGACCAATCAATAATCTCACACAGCTCGTCCCAGTAATCCACCTGCTCAAACGGCATCTGCTCCACCGGAGCGCCCGTAATAATAAGGCCGTCGTAATTATTCTCTTTGAAATCCGAGAATGGCGCATAGAACTTCACGAGGTGATCTGCAGACACATGCGTCGATTCATGGGAGCTCACGCGCATAAAGTCAATATCAACCTGCAATGGTGACTTTGAAATAAGGCGAAGAATTTGCGTTTCGGTCTCAATCTTTTTTGGCATAAGGTTGAGAATGGCTACACGCAAGGGACGAATATCCTGGCGATGCGCAGCCTCTTCTTCAAGCGCAAAAATATGCTCTTGATGCAGTGTAGTTTTTGCTGGTAACCCATCGGGAATGTTAATAGGCACGTCCTGTCTCCATTCTTTCGACTTATAACGTGTCTGCCCAAAGACAGAGACGAAGTATTGAAGGTATTGCGCTCATTCTAGTATAGATGCGCACTTAATAGATGAGCTCAACACCAAGCTCTGCGCAGCGTGCCACCCATTCTTCCGGTGGACGTTCATCCGTTATGAGATAGGAGATCTTGTCCAAGTCTGAAAGCTCAAGAAATGCCACACGACCAAATTTTGTATGGTCAGCAAGCACAGCTACACGATCGGCCTGCTGCAACATAGTGCGTTTTACAACAATTTCTGATTCGTTGGAATCGGTTACCCCTTTTTGAAGATCTAGCCCGGCGCAACCAATAAGAGCAAGGTCAACGTGGTAGCGCAAAATTGTTTGCGCTGCGGTCTCCCCATAGAATGCTAGCGCATTGCGGTTAAAAATGCCACCGGTAGAAATTATTTGAAATGCCATCTCTTCGGATGCGATAAGCGGCTCCACAGCATTGGTGAGCACTTTCAGAGAAGTGTCGTCGCCAACCACGCGTAAAGCCTCGAGCACTGTTGTACTGTCATCAGCCGCTACGGTCATACAATTACGCAGGAACTCTTCTGTACACCGCGCAATATGTTGTTTAGCCTGAACTTGACGGCTTTTTCTCTCAAGAAAACGGGCCCCGCTGCGAGAAACAGTTGCATTCCATATAGCTCCACCGCGGATACGAGTAATAAAGCCCTGCTCTTCAAGCTTATCGAGATCTCTTCGAACAGTCTCCTCGGTAACATTCCACCGGTTGCTCAAATCTGCAACGGTCACCTTATGCGAAGCGTGGATATAACTTTTAATTTGTTCTTGTCGCTCAACGCCTCTCATAAGATGCTCCTTGATGTGCGCAGACCAATATTCCTTTATCACAGATTATCATCACAATATAATCTTTGTTTCAAACATTTCAGCTGGTTTTTAGCAATCAGTTAATAAAGCAGCCCTGGATGCCTCTGTATCTTGGCATTCCAGGGCTGGAAAAGGGAGAACCATCTCTCAATTAGCTGTTGTAGACATCTTTGTCGAGCGTACCCTCTTTGTGGCTCACGATAACGCTCGCAGCTGCATCATCAACAACATTCATAGGCATAACCGCCATTCCAGGCACGTAGTTAAGGGCAAGAACAAGTGAGTAGCCCACATAGCACAGAGGTGTATTGAGTCCTGCGCCAAGCATAACAACTGATACAAGCGTAGCTCCAGCTGCCGGAATGGGCGGCGTACCCATGGCGACCGTAATGGCGATAAGTGCTGCAGTTGCAATAAGGGCAGGTGCCATCTCGATACCGGCCGCCGTGCCAATGAAGGTTACGGCGATGATTTGCATAGTCGTGGTGCCGTTCATATGAATAGTGACACCTGTTGGCAAAACAAAACTGGCAACGTCTTCAGAAACACCTAGCTCGTCCTTGCAAGTCTTCATGTTAAGCGGCAGCGTAGCTGCAGATGACTGCGTTGCAGCTCCAAACAAAGCAACCTTAGCGATCTTTTTTGCAAACTTAAACGGGTTAAGCCTTGTGAAGATAAAGATCAACAGCGGATAGAGTGTGAAGGCAAGAACAGTGCAGAGAATCATCGTTGTTGCAATCCATACAGCTGCTGGACGCAAATAATCTGTTCCATAAACCGCTAAGCTCCTGGTTATCATGCAGAAGATACACACCGGGCCGAGCTTATCAAGCACAAAGTTTACGAACATTTGAATTATTGCATCGATGCTCACGAATACTTTTTTGAGCGGCTCAACCTTTTCGCCTAAGCGCGACATGCAGATGCCAATAACGATGCCCAGGAAGCACACAGCCAACACCGAGTTATTGCTCGACATCGCCGAAATCATGTTATCCGGCACGATGCTCACAATTACTGAAAGTGGGTTATATGCATCTACCGAGGTAGTCTCTGTCACTACATCATCGGGCAGGATGACATTAAAACCGCCAGATTGCGCAACAAGATATGAGATAGTACCTGCAATAGCAGCAGCTACTACATAGAATCCCAAGAAGGTAATGAGCGTACGAATAGCTAATCTACCAAGCTTTTCTGGCTGAGCAATATCGCTTATGGAGAGTGCCAATGAAACTAAAACGAGCGGCACAATGGATACCTGCAACATATGCATGAAGAGCTGGCTGACGATATAGAACAGGCCGATGCCAGAAACGCCCTTTGGAGATGAAATATCGACAAATAAGAGCTGGTAAATAGAGCTCCATAGCTCACTATCTTGGCCAATAGTATTTCTAAAGAAAATGCATCCTATTCCAACAAGAATGCCCAAAATCACAGCTACAAACATCTTTTGCACGATATTGAGCTTTTTCTTTTTAACCCCCTCAGTGGCCATGACAACCCTCCTTTCTTTGAAAAGGGTGAAAACACGTCTCGCTCGCTTTGAGCGAGACGTATCTGTTTATGTGGATTAACGATCCAGAGCCTCAGCGTCCTCGCGCATGGTGCGAAGGTCTTCTTCATCAATGACAATGTCGGCTGCGCGTGCATTCATAACAACCTGATCTGGCTCGGTTGCGCCGGTCAGCAGGTTGACTTCATCGCCCTGGTTCATAATCCAGGCAAGGCAGAGTGTTGGAATAGAGCAGTCATACTTCTCGCAGAGCGGCTTCCACCCATCGAGCATGTCGATAACGCGCTCCATATTGCCAGGCTGCCACCACTTCTTGTTAGCACGAGCATTGCCCGGCTCAGGACGGTAGTCCTTAGAAATGGTTCCTGTGAGCAGACCCTGCTCAAGCGGTGAGTATGCCTGCATAGTAATGCGATGCTCACGGCACAGCGGCAACAAATCATTCTCAACGCCACGCTCAAGTACGTTGTACTTACCCTGAACGAGGTCGAGCTCACAGTAGTCAAGATACTCATGAGTCTGCTCGATGCTAACGTTAGCTGCACCAATAGCGCGAATCTTGCCCTCTTTCTTGAGCTCATTGAGGGCGCCTACCGTCTCAGCAATAGGGGTCTCAAATGGTGGAACAGAGGGCCAGTGAGTCATGTAAAGATCGATGTAATCGGTGCCAAGGCGCTGCAGAGACTCTTCAACCTCAAGCTTTACAGATTCCGGTGTAAGCAGCTTGTAGAGCTGTCGGTCGCCAACCTTATTCCAAACCGATCCCTTACGATTCCACACAACGCCGCACTTGGTAACAAGAACAACCTTTTCACGATCGAGCTGCTTCAGAGCCTTACCGACAATCTCCTCGGAAGCACCGAAGTTATAACCAGGAGCAGTGTCCACCATGTTAATGCCCTGATGAGCTGCTTCGATAATGGTGTCGATGGCGTTCTGCTCGCTGGGGCCACCGCTCCATGCAGGGCCGCCTCCGATTGCCCATGTACCAAGGCCCATTTTGGAAACCTGAATGCCCGAACTACCAAGTTCCATATAACGCATGTTGTATGTCCTCTCTCTTATGTGAGGTAACACGGGGGCCACATATGTGGCCCCCTATGGGAGGAAGTGAAAATTAACGGGGGTTTTGTGCGCGGTACTGCGCCATACGCGCATCAAAAACATCACGGCCAGTAATGCCGGTGGTAGCACCAATGCTCTGAATAGCAATGGAAGCTGCTACGTTTCCGTACTCGCCACATTCACGAACATCTTTGCCTTCAAGCAACCCCGTAATAAAACCAGAGGCAAAGTTATCGCCGGCGCCAGTCGTATCAAGGGCCGTAATACCTTCAACAGCTGGCACTACAAACGGCTCGTATCCCACGCCATCAATGAGTGCGCCCTTACGGCCAATTTTGATAATGACGTTCTTTACGCCATAGGTCAGAATCTTTTCAGCTACAGCTTCAACCGTATTCTCGCCTGTCATTTGTTCTGCTTCTTCAATGTTCGGGAAGAAGTAATCCACGTAGGAAAGCGCTCCAGCAATATCGTTGAAGGTCTCGCCCAAACGAGGCTTAATCATGTCAGCGACGATGGTCATACCTGCATCTTTGGCAACCTTAAAGATTTTTACAATCGCGTCGTTATCGAGCCGGGGGCTGTTGAAGAAGCTAGCCATTGACAAAATCTTGCCACGCGGGATGAGCGAAAGATCGATATCATCGCCGCAAAGCTTCCAAAGGCTGCCGTTGCGATTTGTTACAAAGGTACGCTCACCATCTTCGGTAATGAGAGCAACGTTAATGGAGGTATCTATTCCATCCACTCGGCGTACGCCCTCATGGTTAATGCCTACTGTGTCACAATGGCGAATGATGTAGTCACCCACTGCATCGTTACCAACGAGACTCATAAGGCCAACCTTGCCACCAAGTCGCGTAATAATTGTCGACTCATTGATGGCATCAACGCCGATAGTCATGGAGAT
>URWR01000064.1 GCA_900551595.1 uncultured Coriobacteriaceae bacterium | reverse complement strand
GCGAGCGTTTGTCTGTAATCCGTATAGTCTCGGGCGATCTTGCGCGCCTGTCCAAGCGTGCCCGTCGTGCTTTTGACGATGCCGATTTGCCGTACGTTAAGATTTCTGTATCGAATGATTTGGACGAATACACCATTCAGTCATTGCTTGCGCAAGGGGCTCCCATCGATTCATTTGGTGTGGGAACGAAGCTTGCCACCTGCGACCCTCAGCCTTCGCTCGGTGGTGTTTATAAACTTTCTGCTACCAAAGCACCAGGCGAGAATACATGGAGTCCGGTTATCAAGCTTTCTGAACAGGCTTACAAGCGAACTATTCCAGGCATTCAGCATGTTCTACGTTTTCAGGACGAAACTGGTTGCCCGATGGGAGATCTTATCGTTGACGATTCGTATGCAACAGGAGATCTGAGCACTGCCGTCGATGTCCTCGATCCTTATACTACCTACGATTTTTCTGCTTGGACTCCACGTGAGCTTCTGTATCAGCTGGTAGAAGATGGAAATCGTACGGGTGAGCCTGAATCAATCGAGGTTGCAAAGCGTCGTTGCCGTGATGCACTTATGCGTCTCGATCCTGCGACTAAGCGCTTCTTAAACCCACAGACATATCCTGTGGGATTAGAGTCTGGTTTGGCACATCTGCGCGAGCGTCTTACTGCGGCAGAGCGCAACTCATCAGGGCGTAAGTAGCGCCAAGCGTTCTGCTACACTGCATATTCGTGTAATACCGTCTCTTGTAGAGATATAAGCTCTCAGCTTCCTGCTTGGTTGCTGTGAGGGGAGGAGAAAGAAAAGAGATGCCCGAGACCATCGAGGAGCTTGTAAAGCAAGCTATCGCAGCTGCTCAAGAAGTAGGCGACTCTAATCCCTTTGAGGTGGGGGTTTGTGGTATTGAGCCCCCAGCCGATACCGATCATGGCGAGTGGACTTCCACCGTGGCTTTGCGCTCCGCACGTCTCGCAAAAATGGCTCCTGCAAAAATAGCCGCTGCCATTGTTGCTCATATGCCATCCCATGAAGCAATTGACCATGTAGAGGTTGCCGGTCCTGGTTTTATTAACTTCTACTTGTCGGTTGCAGCAGTGACTGATGTTTTTCGTAAGGTGCGTGAAGAGGGCAGCGACTTTGCGCGTGTAGATGTAGGCCATGGCCTGCATATCAATTACGAATTTGTCTCTGCAAACCCAACTGGTCCTCTGCATGTTGGCCATGGCCGTTGGTGTGCTCTGGGCGATTCGATGTGCAACATTTTTGAGCACGCTGGGTATGTGGTGGATCGTGAGTATTACATCAACGATCACGGCAGCCAGATGGATGTGTTTGGCAGCTCGGTAGCAACACGCTATCTGCAAATAGCCCAACTTATTCGCGAGCGCTCGCTCGATCCGCAAGAGGCTTGCGACGTACTTTTGGCAGATCGAGAGGCCTATGTAGAGGATGAGGAAGACAAACATCCCGACAGCCACCCCTACATGGATGCCTTTAATGAGATGCTGGGCGGCAATTCCTACGGCGGCGATTATGTTATCGAGATTGCTCGTGACCTGTATTGCTCCGACGGTGATGTGTGGGTAGACGCCGATCCAGAAAAGCGTGCTCTCGAGTTCCGTGAGCGCTCTTATAAAGCAATGCTTGATCGCATTAAAGCAACTTGCCATGAGGTGCGCTGCGATTTTGATACATGGTTCTCCGAGCGCTCTCTCTACAAGAAGGATGCTGACGGAACATCTCAGGTCGATCGTGCTTTTAAGCGCCTTGATGAGATGGGTTATCTCTATACCACCGATGACGGAGCACTGTGGTTCCGTTCGACAGCTTTGGGCGACGATAAGGATCGCGTGCTTATCAAGTCAAACGGTGAATATACCTACTTTGCCTCCGACGTTGCGTATCACTGGAACAAGTTCCAGCGCTGCGAGTATGCAATTGATTTATGGGGTGCCGATCACCACGGCTATATCGCGCGCGTTACAAACGTATGCGACGCCTTGGGTTATCCGGGTAAGTTTGAGGTAGACCTTGGTCAGTTTGTCAACCTTTTGCGCAACGGGGCTCCTGTCCGCATGTCCAAGCGTAAGGGCACCATGGTTGCATTCCAGGAGCTTGTCGATGAGGTTGGTGTAGATGCAACGCGCTACACATTGCTGTCTAAATCTTCAAATCAAACAATTGATTTTGATATTGAAGCAGTAAAAGAGCGCTCAAACGCCAATCCTGTGTATTACGTGCAGTACGCACATGCTCGCATCTGCTCCATTCTTCGTCGTGCCGCAGGCGTAGATGATGCTCAAGCAGAAGCAATGGGTATGGATGCTGTTGCAGAACAGGCAATTGGCGAGAATTACGATCTTTCACTTTTGGTTGATCCCACCGAGCTTACTTTGGCTCGAAAGATTTCTTCAATGAGCGATTTAATTGCCTCAGCTGCTCGTGATCGTGCCCCGTTTAGACTGACTCATTATCTTGAAGAGCTTGCAGCAGATTTCCATGGTTTTTACTCTGCTTGCCAGGTACTTCCCAGTGAGGGAAGGCCTGTAGTACCCGAGCTTTCTCGTGCACGTTTAGCAGCATGTGATGCTGTTCGTAAGGTGCTTGCACTCAATTTGCGCCTTATCGGAGTTTCTGCTCCTGAAAAGATGTAAAAAATATTGCTTGGAGGCGGCCTAGCGCCGCCTCCCTTTTACGTGGTATAGTGTCGCAGGTTAACGACGTATTGTGTCAGAAACCCTCCCCAAACTTTTTAATCAATCGTTTGAACTGTGCAGCTTTCTTTCTCAGGCTGTGCATCATTATCAAAAGGATATTGCATCTATTTCAGAATTTGACCCTCTGGGGTGAGACTAGAGACAAGGAGTTTGTGTGGCAGAAGAGACAGCCGAATCCAGCCGGATAGCGAACGGCGAGGAAGGAGGGCTGGAAGCTTCTACTCCGACTCAAGAGCCTGTGGTGACTAAACGTCGTCGTGGGCGTCCGCGTAAGTCGGAAAAGCAGGCTACAGCCGAGGAACCTGCTGCAGAATCGGCGCCGTCCAAGACTTCAGATGAATCTGAAGCACCAGCACCAAAACGCCGCCGTGGTCGTCCTCGTAAAACGGAAACTTCTAAAACGGAGACTTCTACAGAAGAGCAGCTTACACTTGCTGTTCCAGAAAAAGTCAAAGCAATTGCAAAGGTAAAAAAACCATCTACGCGTACACGCGTAAAAAAGAAGGTTGAATCTGCTGAACCTGATGTAAATACTGCAGATGAACAAGAAGCTCAAAACACCTCTTCTGAACAAATAGTTGATGACCAAAGCACACAACATCAGGAACCGTCTGATACAGAGAGCAACTCTCAGGGTGTTTCAGAAAGCAAAAACGAAACACCAACCTCTTCAGATGTGCAACAAGATGGGGAAGAGGCTTCTCAGGCCCCTGATGAACGTGCACAACGCTCTTCTCACAGACGTCGTCATACGCAGCGTCAAGATCGCCAAAATTCTCAGCGTTCTTCTCATGAGTCTCGCAACAATTTCAATGGACAAAATAAGAACCGTCGAAATCGTAGGCAAAATGGCCCTGATCTGGCAGCTGAGCCTTCACTTTCGTTAGATGAGCTGCACGCCATGAAGGTTGCTGAGCTGCGCGCTAAGGCTGCTGAGCTTGGAATAGATTATGCCGGCCGTAAAAAAGCCGAGCTTGTGGATGCGGTATATGAGGCTGCTGCTTTGGCAGAGGGCTTCCGTCATGTGCGCGGCATTCTTGAAATTCATTCTGAAGGATATGGGTTCCTGCGTACTGAGAATTACATGCAGGGTCCAAGCGATGCCTTCGTTTTCCAACAGACCATTCGTTCACTAGCTCTTCGACCCGGCGATCTTATTGAGGGTACGGTTGTGCCTGGGAGGTCGAATAATAAGTTTCCGCCTTTAGCTAAGGTTGATTTGGTAAATGGATTGACGGTTGAGCAGGCTCGTGAGCGTCCTCATTTCCGTGATCTCACACCTATTTTCCCGAATGAACCCCTGAGGCTTGAGCATGGTCGCGATTCCATAACTGGTCGTGCTATTGACTTGGTATCGCCTATCGGCAAGGGTCAGCGTGGTCTTATCGTAAGCCCGCCTAAGGCTGGTAAGACAACCGTTCTTAAGAATATTTGTCAGGCAATATCGGCCAATAATCCCGAGGTTCACCTCATCTGCCTGCTTGTGGACGAACGTCCTGAAGAAGTTACCGATATGCAGCGCTCTATTCGGGGTGAAGTGGTTGCTTCTACTTTCGACATGCCAGCAGAAAATCATACGGCTGTTTCCGAGCTTGTCATCGAGCATGCCAAACGCCTTGTTGAGCAGGGTGAAGACGTTGTTGTAGTGCTTGATTCTATTACTCGTCTTGCTCGCGCATACAACCTCGCACAGCCTGCAAGTGGTCGCATACTTTCCGGCGGTGTTGATTCTGCTGCGTTGTATCCGCCCAAACGCTTCCTTGGTGCAGCCCGCAACATTGAAAATGGCGGTTCACTTACTATTATTGCCTCGGCGCTTATTGATACAGGCTCAAAGATGGACGAGGTTATCTTTGAGGAGTTCAAGGGCACTGGCAATATGGAGCTCAAGCTTGACCGAGACCTTGCTGATAAGCGCATCTTCCCAGCTATTGATCCGGTTGCTTCTGGTACGCGTAACGAGGAGCTGCTCATCTCAGCAGAGCTTCAACCATTTGTTTGGGGAGTCCGTCGTATTCTGGCCAATATGAACAATGTGGAACGTGCAGAAACGATGCTGGTGAAGAGTCTGAAAGCAACGGCTTCTAACGAAGAGTTCCTTATTCGTTCAGCTAAAAAGGCCCAACAATCGGAATTTGTTGATACGCTTTAAAGCTGATTCACTTATTACTGTAAAAGCCCGACATGCTTTTATGCGTGCCGGGCTTTTTCCTTACTTGCATTTACGTATTCTCGCGGTATAGTCAGATTAGTGACGTTTGTCGCGCCAATATACATTGACGGCATATGAAGATGAAACGAGCCACGCCGTTATTGAGCCATCCCGCTTATCGTAGGGATGAGTTTGCGTATACACCTCCTTCATCTTCATATGTCATAGCGCTCGCACATTTGTGCGGCGAAGGGGGTGCCAGGAGATGACAATGAGTCGTCCATGTCCAGCTGTTTTTGCTGGTCTTGCCGGTGGGATGACGCTTGCCGTTCCCGTTTCAGTTTCTGCGGCACCGCTTTCGTTATCGAGTTCATTTGTAAATGCAGACCCGATTGTTCCATTCATGATGGGATGCGTGACAGGTGCAGCGATGGGTGTTGCTGCAAGCAGTTTTTATCTCTATCTGCGTTCGCGTCGCGAGCATAATGACTTTGTAATAGATCGAGGTCAGCGCACGTCTGCTCAGGGTGGCCATTTTGCACGGCCCAGCAAGTCTGAAAATCCACAGCATGTACGCCAAAAGCATGCCTCTGCTCCAACACATGCCTCTTCCTCTCAAGCTGCTACAGTCCAACAGGAAACGAGCAAGCAGCATGTTGCGGCTCATTCGGCTAAAGACTATGGCGAAATTGCAGAGAACTATGTGCGTCGTGCTGGCATAGTAGAGCGCATGGCAACCCGCGCTCGTGGCGTAGCTTCGGTGTTAAGCGATCGTCTCGAAGCAAACATGATGGATGGGGTTCCTGTTATTGAGCGCGCGGATGGTAGCGTTGGAGATGTAGGTACGACCTGGTGGGACGCTGCAGTGCAGAACAGCGCTCCACATAAGGCTGTTTCTCAGAGCACACAGCCCTCTACGAAAGCCACCCAGGCCTCAGCATCAACTCGGGCCTCGGCATCACAAAAGAAGGTTTCAGAGCGGCTCGCAGATATAGATTTTGGAATGTTTCCCGAGCACCGTGCAGCAGAAGATCTCGATACCAATGCAGATTTGTGGCAGGTAGCATTAGACGCTCTCGATGAGCAGGCGCGTGCTCAATCACCTTTTGCATTTGAAGATATTGTCGGTGGTACTGACACGCTTGATGAGCCGGATGGTTTGGAAGCTCCGACCAGCTTTATTCCCTTCAGAACCCCTGCAGGTCATCCTGAAGTGGTGGATACCGAAACGTACGTTGACTATCTCATCAATGATGAGTTTTCGCGTAACGAATCGAGCTCTGCTCGTCGGAATGCCCGGGAATACCTGCACGTTATTGAAGGCGGTACACTCACACAAAGCCTGTTTGGATCCGCACGACGGGCACGCGGCCGCCGAGGTTCTTATCAGCCTCGTCATATGGCTGCCGTTGCCCAGCAGGCATAAAAGTAGCTTAAAGAGTGAGCAGCACTGCTCAGAAGAACTAGTGCTGCTCTAAACGTGCGCCAATAGAACTTGCAGATAGTACCCGAATCCAGAGGTCTTTACGTACGCTTGAAAATGCTTGCGCAACGGTGTTGGCCTTCTGTTGACCATCGGCAACGGCAATCATGGTTGAACCTGATCCGGAGATAAAGAATGCTGAGGCTCCGGAGGAAAGCGCTACTTTGCGTAGAGGCTCATAATCGGCTATGAGAAGCTTTCGATACGGCTCGTGAAGTTTATCGTGACATGCCTTGCCGAAGAGATTTGCATCGCCAGAACAAAGTGCCTGAACAGTTGCAGCACAACGTCCCATTTGCCACACGGCGGTGGAGAGGGGAACTTCGCGAGGCATAACACGGCGTGCATCGGCGGTACGCACTTCATAGGGAGGGGCAACGGTAACAAAGCGGAGATTTTCCGCTACGTCTGCACGCGTTGAAATTGTCTCCCCATCAGCAACAAAGGAACTTACAATGCCACCAAGAATCGCTGGCGCTACATTGTCTGGATGGCCTTCGATTTGTGTGGCAATCTTTAAGGTGAGCGCTTGGTCAACCTCATCATTAACGAGCGACTGAGCTGCAACAATACCAGCAACTACGCAGGTTGAGCTCGAACCAAGTCCGCCCGAAAGCGGTATAGGAGATTCAATATCAATCCGGACGGGGAAGGGTTCAACACCAAGTGCTGCCAACGTGGTAAGAAAACTGCGCCATACCAGATTGTCTGAATTGCGAAAGCGCTCTTCGCATCCATGAATTTCGAGCTCATCTGAACGGATAAGACCAAAGGTTGCCCGAAGATCAAGCGCCATACCTAAGCAGTCGTAGCCAACACCTAGGTTTGCAGATGTTGCTGGTACCGAAACAACGGTGTATCGACGGCTACTCATGCGAGGCACCTCATGCAAGCATTCTCAACAATCTCTGACATACCAGAGACGTCACAGGAGGCATTGCGAATAACCTCTGCATCCCTCAGCTCAGAGAGCTGTCGAGGAGCTTTGGCGCCCGTAAGTTCGCTCAGACGGTCCATGCAGGTAAAACCATCAAGGCCAGTAATATCTTCTCCCAGTGCAGCAAGTACGTCAGCAGGGAACTTAAAAGGACTGGCAGTTGAGAGACAAACGCGCGCTGCTGCATCGGAAGGCTGTTGCTGAGCCAGAACATGCTTTGCGACAGCTGTGTGCGTATCGATAAGCACATGATTTTGTTCCCATGTTGTATGAATTGCTTTGCTCGTCTCTTCATCGGTTGCGTGACCATAGGAGAACGTCTCACGAATGCGCTCATGCAGAGAGCGAGGAACGGTGTAGTGGCCCTCTTCAGAGAGTTGCTTCATGAGAGATGCAATGAGCTCACAATCTCCATCGGAGAGCAAATAGAGGAGACGTTCGAGGTTTGAAGATACAAGAATATCCATCGACGGGGAGATGGTGGTGTAGAAAGGACGACGTCTGTCATACACGCCGCTTTCAATAAAGTCGCAAAGAACATCGTTTGAATTGGATGCTACAACGAGTCGGGCAACAGGAAGTCCCATGAGCTTTGCATAATAGCCAGCAAGAACATCGCCGAAGTTTCCTGTTGGTACGCAGAACTCAACGCTCTCGCCCTTCTTTAGAGTTCCTGAGCGCACCAACTGTGCATAGGCATCGAAGTAATAAACCACCTGGGGAACGAGGCGGCCAATGTTGATTGAGTTTGCACTTGAAAGTGCAATGTTGGATGTATGCAAGCGTCCAGCAAGATTTTTGTCGGCGAAGATATGTTTGACTTCGGTTTGCACGTCATCAAAATTGCCTGATACGGCACATACCTCAACGTTGCTGCCTGTCTGTGTCACCATCTGCAGGCGCTGAACATCCGATACCTTGCCTTCTGG
>URWR01000063.1 GCA_900551595.1 uncultured Coriobacteriaceae bacterium | reverse complement strand
TTTTGTAGCCATAAGTGTCGCCTTACTCAAATGCAGTTGAAGTTACCAAAATGCGATGGCAGTAGGGACATTCACAGATATCATCGTTAGAACGACGTATGTCTGCGAAGTCACTCGGCTGAAGGGTTACACGGCAAATTGAAGGCCTGTTGCCTGTAAGTGTTTCTACCGCGAGGCCATCAAAGCGTTTGCATGCCTTTGCATAGGTATCGAGAAGCTCCTGTGGAAGCTCACTCACAAGCATTTCACGTTCAGCGCTGAGTTTTTCAATCTCAGCAGTTATCTGAGCACTCTGTTCCTGATAGGACGTAGCCTGTGCGTGCCCCTCCTGTGAAAGACGCTCAGCAACTTCACGGGCCTTTTTCTCTGACGTCTGGATTTTAGCGAGCTTGCTTTCCAGCTCGTTGCGCTCAAATTCAAGCTTCTCCAGGCGCTTGGCTAAATGAGTAAGCTGCTGCTCAAGTTCTCGTACAGCTTTGTAATCCTGTGGGCCTTCAAGTGCGTCTTGTTGAACCTTATCTACAAGATGAGCCATTTTATCGTGCTGCTCTGAGTTTTCAGCAAGATCCATCTCAATATCTTTGCGAATACCTACGATCTTAGTGAGCTCAGAGGCAAGCTTTTTTGCTGCAGCTCGAATCTCTTTGATTTTGTTTCCTTGAGGCAAGGCTTCCAATGCGCGCTTGCGGCGAATGAGTTCGAGATCTACTTGCTGGAGCCTTACCAGGGCTTCCGTGCGCGTCATTAGAACCTCCATGGTTGAGTAATAGTTATTCCTTTTGAGAGAACACCATGCAGCATAGCACGGTATTAACGTGCTGATGCAACGATGTTGAGAAGTGCCTCTGCGAACAAATCTAATTCACGATCTGAAACGCGTTCATCGAATGATATACGAAGTGAGCCCAAAGCAAGGTCTCGTGGAATACCCATTGCGAGAAGTACATGACTTGCATCAAGGGATCCGGACGAACAGGCAGATGCAGCAGAGACTTCAAAACCCGCCTCATCAAGACGCAAAACGAGTGTCTCTGAATCTACATGTGATGCCATAACACTTACCAAACCGGGAAGACGTGTGTCATCAATATGGGCCTGTGTTGTGGGAACAATCTGGGTGCCAGGTGCACAGAGTCGCTCGTAAAGACGATTGGCACGTTCAGCAACGAGGGGCCGTACCGTATCCATGTTATGAAAGACGGCATCTGCTACCTGGGCGAAGGTAACCGCACCACAAACATCCTGGGTCCCCGCTCGTTTTCCTGCTTCTTGTCCCCCACCAAACGATTGAGCTTTCAGAGGACAGCGTGAGCGAACGGCGAGCACGCCGGTCCCTACAGGAGCGCCAATCTTATGACCGGCAACACTAACAGCATCGACATCAGCAAGGTCAAGCGGAACACGGCAAAATGCCTGTACGGCATCGGTGTGGAAAAGTGCGCCCGAGTCATGAGCAAGCTTTGCAAGGGATGCTATATCCATTAAAACGCCAGTCTCGTTATTTGCAGCCATAACAGAGATAAGCGCACAGCTTGTATCCAACACAGAGCGCAGCTCGTCAGGTCCTACGGTGCCATCGTGTCTTGGCCGAACGATGCGCACTTCAAAGCCACGGCCACGCAAGACAGGCGCTAAATCGAGAACTGAATCGTGCTCAATTGCAGCGAGCACGACGCATGTACGCTTGCTGTTGCGCGCACGCATTCCTTCTGCAAGACCAATAACAGCAAGGTTATTTGATTCGGTACCACCTGAGGTAAAGATAATATCGCTTGGCCGAAATCCACCACCAAGTACGCGAGCAAAGGTTTGGCGTGCTTTATCGAGTTCTCGTGCAGCTTCTCGTCCCAGCGTATGGAGGGAGTTGGGATTTGCACCAGCACACCGCAGGCTTCGGTATGCAGCTTCGGCAGCAAGTGCCTCCGGACGCAATGGTGCGCTTGCTGCATAGTCAAGATATATAGGGTCAGTTGTTGATTTCTGCATCGTTATGCTTGCCTCGAAATGCCCTGTCGTGCTTGTTCGCGGATGCTTTGAATATTGTCAGCATAATCACCGCGGAAAACCGAGCTTCCTGCAACCAGAACATTGGCTCCAGCCTCACAGATGGCCGCAGCGTTAGCAGTACCAATACCACCATCAACTTCAATGAGGGGTGCAACACCATGACGATCACAGAGCGCCCGCACCTCGCGAACTTTCTCAATCGACGAAGGAATGAAGGCCTGTCCACCAAAACCAGGGTCTACGGTCATGACCAAAATCATATCGAGATCGCCAACAACCGACTCCAACACACAGGGAGCTGTACCGGGATTGAGTGCCATGGCTGCTTTGCAACCCCGCTCATGAATATGAGAGATAAGTCGATGAGCATGTGGAGCGGCTTCCTGGTGGAAGCATACATAGTCGGCACCCGCATCAATAAAATCATCGAGAAGACTATCGGGGTGCTCGATCATAAGGTGGACATCCAAAGGAAGCTCTGTTGCCTTTTTTACCTGTTTCAAAATGGGAATACCAAAAGAAAGGTTGGGAACAAAACTGCCGTCCATTACATCAAAGTGCACTAAATCAGCGCTGGATATACGCTCCAGCTCACTGCCCAACTCCAAAAAGTTTGCAGAGAGAATTGATGGGGCAATGAGAACATCTTCGAGCATGGAAAGCCTCCACTCTTATTCTTTATCGAAACCGTAAAACTCTTCGCCAGGAACGCGCGACAAAAGCTCACCCATAGCAGTTTGAACAGAAAGCCCCTCATCAAGTACGCGATGCACAATACTTGTAATAGGTGCTTCTACGTTCAAACGGCAAGTGAGTTCATGGACAGCAGTAGCGGCATAAGCGCCTTCTACAACCATATGTGTCTTGCGTTCATATTCTGAAAGTGTAATACCTCTTGCGAGTTGTTCGCCAAAGCATCGGTTACGAGAATGGCGAGATGTGCAAGTGGCCACCAAATCGCCCATGCCAGCAAGACCCATACACGTCTGCGGATCGCCGCCACACGCAGCAGAAATGCGTGCCATTTCAGCGAGTCCACGCGTCATGATAACAGCAAGTGCATTGTCACCTAAGCCAAGGCCTGCAGCTGTACCCGCAGCGATAGCCATAATATTTTTGGTAGCGCCACAGACCTCAACGCCAACTAAATCGGAGCTCACATAGATTCGAAATGCTCGATCAATGAGAAGATCACGAAAAGAAGTGCAGACTTCACGAGAGTTTCCGGCAATTACAGAAGCAGACAATTTACCAGCGGCGATTTCTTCTGCATGATTGGGGCCCGAGAGTGCACAGATTCGAGATGGGTTTCCCAACACTTCGCCCACGAGCTCAGCCATGGTGTAGCCAGTTTTGCGCTCAATTCCCTTTGTGAGTACCAAAACAGGCGTGGACGATGCGATAAATTGAGCTCCCGCAAGAAGTGTTTTCCTCAGATGTGATGAGGGTACTGCAACAAGAAGAGCGTCTATCTTTTCGAGAGCATCAGTAAGGGAGGTCGTAGCTTCTACATTATGTGGAAGCTCGTAATCACTTAGATAGCGTGGATTCTTATGGGTTTGGCAGATGCCATCGGCAACTTCTTGGGAGTGTGCCCACAGCACAACTTCATCAGCATGTTTTGCGACAAGGCCAGCAGCAGCAGTGCCCCATGAACCTGCTCCAATTATTGCTATGCGACTCACTTTGTTTTGCTCTCCGAATCGTCATGATGAAAGGCAAAGCGACGTTCTTCTCCATGAAGAAGCTTATTGATATTAGTACGATGAGCCCAAATAACAACAAGACATGCAATGAGCGCAGGAATAAGAAAGCCAAAGGTAGCGTGATAGATCACAACGCTCCAAATTGGAAGAGAAATTGCCGCACATACCGATGCTGCCGAAACAAAACGAGTGGGAATTACCACGACAACAAACACCAGCAAAAGCCCTAAGGCTCCTAAAGGTGCAGCAGCGAGCATGGCACCAAAACCAACAGCAATGCCCTTACCGCCATGGAAACCTAGATATGGCGTGAAAATATGACCAAGAACTGCGCTGAGCAAAAGCATCCCTGTGATCCAACTCAATGGACCTGAAGGAACAAAGGGCCACAGAGCTCCACCAAAGAAGATTTGAGAAGCAATGAGCTTTCCGAGTCCAACGCAGATAAACCCTTTGCCTGCATCGCAAAGCAGCGTCAGAGCAGCGGCTCCCTTTCCAACTGAGCGCGCAACATTGGTAGTGCCAATGTTGCCAGACCCTTCTTTACGAACATCTACATGTGATCCCTGCTTAGAGATGAGATATCCCGAAGGAATTGCGCAGATAAAAAAGGTAATGAGCACTGCAACAATGCAATAAATAAGCGCTTCTAAGGAAGTCACGCTACTCCTTCCTTCTAAAACGAAGTCTTACCGGCGTTCCCTCAAGTGAGAATGTTTCTCTCAGGCGATTTTCGAGATAACGCTCGTAATTATCGTCAATGAGCTCTGGAGCATTGCAGAAGAAGGTAATTTGGGGCGGGCAAACGCCTGTCTGAGTTGCATAGTGAACTTTAAGTCGACGCCGGCCATCTACGATGGTATGACCAGATTCACGAATCTTTGTCACCATGTCGTTGAGGCGTGGAGTGGGAATACGCTGTTCACGCGTTTGAGCCAGACGGGCAGCGAGCGGCAAAACCTTATCAATGCCACGTCCGGTTAAAGCAGAAATGCGCAGCGCAGGAGCCCACGAAGCAAATGTCATGCGCTGTGCGAGCGAATTCATAACAGTTTCGCGAGCGTAGTCGTCGGTGAGAAGATCCCACTTGTTAAGAAGGATGGCCAAGCCGCAACCACGCTCGATAGCCATTGAGGCTACCTTTTGATCCTGCTCGGTCACTCCGTCGGTTGCATCTACCACGAGAAGACACACATCTGCTTTATCCATGGCTCTGAGACCACGAACGATGCTGTAATATTCAACGTCTTCGTGAACAACACTGCGACGTCGCATGCCTGCAGTATCTACCAGACGGAAACGCTCGCCGTTCTGCTCAACGAGAACATCGATGGCATCTCGAGTCGTTCCTGCGATGTCAGAAACAATGGAGCGACTCTTTCCTGCAAGCCTGTTGGTAAGTGAACTCTTGCCCACATTTGGCCTACCAACAATGGCGACATTGATAAGGTCCTCTGGATAGTCGGGTTCTTCATCCTCGGGGAGCACCGCAATGACATCATCCAACAAGTCGCCAGTGCCATGGCCATGTACAGCAGATACCGGTCGAGGCTCGCCCACGCCAAGAGAGTAAAACTCCCAGATAGCACCGTCGGAATCAGGATTGTCGAGTTTATTCACAACAAGAAATACTGGTTTTTTAGTCCGACGAAGAATGCGTGCAACTTCTTCATCTTCATCGGTAACACCGACGGTTCCATCTACGACAAAAATGATAGCGTCGGCCTCTTCACAGGCGGCCTCTGCTTGTTCACGAATGCGTGGTGCAAAAGCATCATCGGTTCGTTTTGGTTCCAAACCGCCCGTATCTATCACTACAAAATCGCGGCCTGACCAGTCGGCAGTGTGATACGAACGATCGCGTGTGACACCACGAGATTCATGGACAATGGCATCACGGGCAACACAAATTCTGTTTACCAGGGTGGACTTCCCCACGTTGGGGCGGCCTACCACGGCAACGATGGGCTTTGACATGAGATTCTCCTCATTTGTTTCCGTCGGACCTACTTCAATCCGGCGCAAATAAGTCTACTCCACTCCGGCTGTTCCAGAGCGCTGACCGAGATGTTCCATGAGATGTGCCAAGAGTTTACCCGGAGAGGTCTCGCATACAGAAACAGTTCCCCCACGCGCTTCAAGAGCTTGAGTAAGATCGGCAAGCGACCAATCGTCTAGGGTCATATGATCAAAATTGAGCATTGTTTCAGGGAGAACAATACGAGTATGAGAAAGCTGCTGAGGAAGCTGGGAAAGCAAATCAGTAGCAACCACAAGGCCAGTAACGTTAACGTCTCCCCCGTAATAATCATTACGGATAGCATAGGGCTGCACATCTTTTGCTATTCCCCATGCACTGCAAAGATGTGAAATAACATCAAAGGCTGCTTCTCCACAGATGAGAAGGGCTGTTGTTTCACCTTGTGTAAGCTGGCTTTGAAGCTGCTCTATCTCATCATGAGCGGATAAAAGGAGCTCATCGGTCTCATCAAGAAAACTCCTGAGCATACCAATGCCATCATAGAATTGCGGATAACCATCGTAGGTATATGCGGGTGGCACTTCCACCTGGGCATCGAGATAAAATTCGTCAGAAAGTTGGAAGATAGTTTTTCCCCGTTGCTCGCGAGCGCGTTCCTGAAATGGACGAACCACTTCTATAACAGCTCGCGAAGCCTCTTTGTCATCTGAATATGAGCTTGTAAAAGCCTTGCTGTATTTGGTATAGCCCATTGGCACTATGGCAAGCGAGGTAATGGTGGGGTGTTCTTCAACCCAGGTAAGAGTGCGAAGAAGCTCTTCCCCATCGTTGATATGAGGACAAAGAACAATTTGAGCATGTACTTCGATACCTGCATCACAAAGCTTCTCGAGTGCTTCTCGTCCACGAGCTTCGTTGCGTCCGATGAGATGACGACGCACTTCCGGCGTAATGGCATGAAGAGAGACATTCATGGGTTCCAAACGCCAAGAGATAATACGCTCAATATCTTCATCGGACACGTTGGTGAGCGTGACAAAGTTGCCCTGTAGAAAGCTGAGACGATAGTCATCATCTCGGAGCAGCAAACTCGAACGAACATCCGGTGGCAGCATACCCATAAAACAAAACAAGCAGGCGTTACGACATGTTCTTATGCCATCAAACAGGACATCTTCAAACTCAATACCCCACGATTGTCCTGGCTCACGTACTAATTCGACCTCATAAGCAACGTCTTGATCATCTTTCAAATCAAGCTCAACAGTCGCTCCGGAACCCTCCCAACGCCAGGTGATAATATCGTCAAGCGGCACACCATTAACGGTTTCAATGCACAGTCCCGGATATATTCCTGCTACATCGGCAGGACTTCCGGGCTCCACGTGAGAAATCCATGCGCCCTTTCGTTGAACGCGTGTGGAGGCATAATCGGAGCGTTTTGTATCAGGAGAACCCTGATACCTTGTGTTTTGTAAATCTTGGTTAGTCATGGCAGAGTTGTTCGATCTGAGTTTGAACCGATGCGATTTGTGAGGCGGGTGTCGATGCGCCGGCAGTAATACCAATTATTTCAGCATTTTCAAACCAATCCGCAGCCAGTTCATCGGCCGTTTCTACATGATGTGTGTTATTGCAGTATGTGGCACAAATCTCTGCCAAGCGGGTGGTATTTGCCGAATTACGGCCACCAATAACGATCATGACATCAGCTTTTTGAGCAAGAGCAGCTGCTGCACGTTGGCGCTCGGCAGTAGCTTCGCAAATGGTATCTACAACCTTAAGCTCATCAACAGAACCTTTAAGGAGAATCGCAGAAACAAGAGAAGCAAGCGTGGTACGCGATTGCGTGGTCTGCACTACAACGCCAACCTTGCGTGAAAGTGAAAGATGCTCCAAATCATCTGGATTAACCACAGCAACAGCACTCGGAGCATGGCCTAAGATACCTTCGACTTCGGGATGTCCAGCTTCGCCTACAACTAAGACTTGATATCCTTCGCGTACCAGACGTTCGGCGGCTGCATGTACTTTTTTTACATAAGGACAGGTGGCATCAACCACGTCTTTATCAAGATCATGCAGATGCTGTATCACATCTGGTACGACGCCATGAGAACGAATGACAACGGTATCACCGCTCACATGATCCGCATCTTGTGCAACAGTAACGCCATGGTTGTGCTCTAGTTCTTCTACTACCTGAGGGTTATGGATGAGCGGACCGAGGGTCTGCACGCTCCCTTCATGGGATTGAGCTGCTTCTCGTACCATTCGTAAAGCACGTTCAACGCCATAGCATGCCCCTGCATGTTCTGCGCATATTATCGTTGCCATAAACCCTCCTGAACAGATTAAAAATGGCCGGGATGCTCTTTGCGCAGCTCATCTCTTAAAGCGTATACCCGCTCCATTGCAACTTTTTCCATTGCCTCAGCCTGCTCTTTGCGACCTTTGATACCCAACTCTTCAAATGAAATGGGGTCACCAACCTTTGTCCAAACTTTCTTGGGACGCGGAATATGATGTCCACGTGGGGTAATGTCTCGAGCACCAACAATGGCCATGGGGAGAACTTTTGCTTTACCCATGCGTGCCATAAGGGCAAAGCCACCATGAATTGTTACCGGTTCATCATCAGACTTAATACGGGTGCCCTCAGGGAATACAAGAATAGAATCTCCGGATTCGAGGGTATGCTGGGCGTTTCGAAGGGCTTTGAGATCTGCAGTGCCT
>URWR01000062.1 GCA_900551595.1 uncultured Coriobacteriaceae bacterium | reverse complement strand
TTGAGAGTGATCAGGTACCAATCGTCAATATCGGTTTCGGTTGCTTTAATCAATTGGAGTTTCTCTTCCGGATAATAAATAAGCGTACAGAGATCATCGCGTTCGCTTGCTGAAAGTTCATCCCCAAAGGTAGCGTCAACACGTTCACGTATAACCCCAGAGCAGTTGTTGAGAATGTGTTCGAAGGCCTCGTACTCACCATGTAGGTCGCTCATAAAGTGCTCTGTTCCTTTTGGGAGGTTGAGGATTGCTTTGAGGTTGATTATTTCTGTATACGCACTTTGACGTGTGGGAAAATGCTCTGCTAGGAGTTCTAAAAAACGCTGATTCCATCGATTGTTCTGTATATCAGTATTCAATATTGTCTCCTCAAAAGGCTTTGTGCGCCTCATGTATTCAACATGCATGTTTAATCAAGCATTTGTCTAATTTATTCAGTATATGCTTCAATTAATTATCGGTTGGTTGATTGTGTCATCTCTTCTACTCAGTGGTATGAAATTGGAGATTTCATGACAAACAATGGGGTTTGTGAGAAACAGTCGGATGCAGAAAGCATCTCGTTTGAAGCTCTATCCCAAGCACCGGTACACAAGTTTTCGTGGCGACAGCTCATTGGCATATGGGCGTTGTGTCTTGCTGTTGTGGCTATTGTCTGCCTTGTGCAGGTTCCAAAATATGCAACGCCAGACGATTTTATGCAGGATCTATACGCTCGAGGAGCATATTTTCATACGCCCGGCTATTTGATGTTGTACTCGACCATACCTTTTAGTGCACCGATCTGTGCGCTTTATCAATTGCTGCCCAGCGTGCCATGGTTTCCGCTCGTACTGTTCTTCATGACAGCGGCTTCGTTTGTCGTCATACATTGTCTTGCCTGGCAACTGAATGTTCCGCGTATGCAAAAACTCATAATTGGTTTTGCGCTCATATGTTGCGAGGTAATGACGTGTTTGTACTTTACATATACGGTTGTTGCTTTCCTTGCATTTGCAGCAGGTGCTGGATGGGTGGTCGCGCGCGCAGCTTTTGTGCGTCCCGATCATTTCACTCTCGGCGACGTGTGTGCTTACCTCTTGCTTTTTGAGGGTTTTTCACTGCGTCCGGAATCCGGCCTTTCGGCAGCAGTGATGTTTGCTCCATTTGTTGTGTGGGCACTTATAAAAACGCGCAATAAACGTACCATGATTATGGCAGCTGCTGTAATTGTTCTTATGGCGCTCTCGTATATAGCAGGGCATATAGCTTGGAATATTACTGAAGGGTGGGAATCGTTTCTCGCGCTTTCCAACGCAGCGCGCTCAATTGCGGATTATCCCCAACTATCCCTCGAAGCTGCCTCGCATGCAGTGCCCGAGATTTCTCGCAATGACTTAGCCATGCTTTATGAGTTTTGCTTCGTAGACTCCGATGTGTATACATTGCCTTTATTAAATGAGTTGGGAGATGCGGTATCCTCCTACGGGCTCTCCTCAATTATTGCTGCGGTGATGTCAAGAAAGGCATATACCCTCTTCATTTTGTTCCTTGTTATGGTGATAACAGCAACGGCGCTGCTGCTTACTCATTTGTTGGGACTGACTAAATCTCGTCGTATTTTTGTCCTTTCGATTCCGGGCATGCTTTTGCTTGAGTATGTGGTGGTATATCTGCGCGCTCGCGTGCTTATGCAAGTGGTGCTTCCTCTGTTCGTTATTGCTCTTTTTGCAGTTATTGCTGCTTGTTATGTGGGATGTACGGAACAGGCTTCCGTTCGTGCAGAGCATAAAACGTCTCGTGCTGTTCAGCTGTTTTCTTATGCCGGTGTTGTTGCCTATGTAGCAATAACCGTGTTTATAGAGATCCAATACGCTTTGCCTTTACAGCGCGAGTTGAATCTCGACCTTACTCCACGGGCCCAACAGTATGTAGACAGCCATCCAACTCAAGATGTGCTTTTTACTCACACGCAGGGAGTTCTTACCAACTATGATGTATTTGCTTTTGAGACGTGGGATCATCCGGACAATGCAATTTTCTTTGGCGGCTATGAGCAATACACACCTGCTTGGCAAAACATGCTCTCTGAGCGTGATCTCACGAATTCCGATGGCTTTATCGCCCAGCGCCTGCTTGAGTCGGATGCAGTGAGTGTGAGCACCGCAGATCAAGCGGAAATGATTCGAACATATCTTGAAGAACACACCGGTTTATCTGTGAAGCTTACGCAGGTAGAAAATTTGGGAGAAGGCAGCCAAACTGAAGGACCTGTCTCTGTATGGTCTTATCAGGTGGTGTAAATTGCTGCTTGAAAGCGAATAACGTTTTAGCCTAGAGGGTGAACAGACTCTCTGTTGGGTTGAAACATTGTTTGTTTGTAACCAGGTTCGTAATGATGGCATAAACGTGCTACTATGCATCGACAGGCAATGATGGGGAGAGTAATTAAGGTTGCACAACCTCCAGAGAGCGAGGATGGTGGAAACTCGCGGTTGTGTCTTAATGAAAATCACCCCTGAGCTGCGGCCCGAAAGCACAAATACGTGCAAGTAGACGTCGCCGGTGTGGCCACCGATACAGGCCAACCGAGTATGGCGGTTTTCCGCTCGCTGGGTGGTTCACAAGCGAAGTTGCGCAGGCGCTTCGTCCCAGCAGGAGGGACGGGCGCTTTTTTAGTGCCCGAACATAAAGATCGTTGAACGATCGGAAGGGAACAGGCGTGGCAAACAAGTACAAGGAGACAACTAATCTCCCAAAGACTGGTTTCCCCATGAGGGCAAACCTTGCTCAAAATGAGCCAAAGCGGCTTGCGATGTGGGATGAGAATCATGTCTATGAGCAAATGATTGCCAAAAACGAAGGACACGACAAGTTTGTGCTGCATGACGGTCCTCCGTACGCTAATGGCCCCATTCACCTTGGTCACGCGCAAAATAAGATCTCAAAAGACATCATCAATCGCTATTGGTCTATGCGTGGCTATCAGACGCCTTACGTTCCTGGCTGGGACTGCCATGGTCAGCCCATCGAACACAAGGTGGAGACCATGCTCGGCACCGAGAAGTTCAATGAGCTTCCCACTGAAAAAATTCGTGAGCTTTGCCGCAAAATGGCAGTTGAGCAAGTGGATACGCAGCGTCAAGGATTTAAGCGTCTGGGCGTGCTTGGTGAGTGGAACAATCCGTATCTCACCTATGTGAATGATTATGATGCGACCGATATTGAGATTTTCAAAGCTATCTATGATGCCGGCGCTATTTATCGTGGATCAAAGCCGGTTCATTGGTGCAGTCACTGCCATACGGCTCTTGCGGAAGCTGAGATTGAGTATGGCGATGAAGTAAGCCCGGCCATTTTCGTACGTTTTGAGATGACCACCGTTCCTGAAGGCCTCGAGGCGTGGGCTGGTCGTCTCTGGGTTGATATTTGGACCACGACACCTTGGACGCTTCCTGCAGACGATGCAGTGATCTGTCATCCAGAGGCTACCTACGTTGCACTTATCCATAACGATCAGGCTGAGATTGTGGCAGAGGCTCTCCCCCAGCGGCTCGGGATCATCAACTGGTAGAGAAATTCGGCTATGGTGAGCTTGAGCTTGTACGTATGGAGAATGGCGAGCCATGGCGTGCCACGGGCGAACAGCTTGCCCACAATCGTTATAAGCAACCGATCTTTGGCGATCAGGGCGAGACGGGCGAGTTTATCTACGCCGATTACGTCACACTTGATGATGGTACAGGCATTGTTCACTGTGCTCCTGGTCATGGTGTGGACGACTATCTGGCAGGCCAGAAGTTTGGCATTCCCACGGTAATGCCAGTTGATGATGATGGTCATTTCTTTGTGGGCGATACTATGGGTACCGGTGGCCCTTGGTCTGGCATGGAGGTTAATGAGGCTAACCCCCAAATCATTGCGTGGCTTAAGGAGCGCGGTACGCTCATTCTGCATGAGGATATTAATCACAGCTATCCACACTGCTGGCGCTGCAAAGAGCCAGTTATTTTCCGCGCTACAAGCCAGTGGTTTGTTTCCATGGATAAGCCTCTTCAGAATGGTCGTTCTTTGCGAGAGCAATCGCTGTCGGAGCTTGAAAAGGTAGCGTTCTATCCTTCTCACGCCATCAAGCGCATTGGCTCGATGGTTGAAGGTCGTCCCGACTGGTGCATCAGTCGTCAGCGCAACTGGGGAGTTCCTATCCCTGCCTTCACCTGTGCCGACTGTGGTGAAACTGTCATGAATGACGACACGCTCGATGCGGTCATTAAGCTCTTCCGTGAGAAGGGCTCGGATGCTTGGTTCACCGAGGATCCGGCCGAATATCTTGGCGAAGCTGGTGTTTGCCCGAAGTGTGGCTCTCATCACCTCAAGGCAAACTCCGACATTCTTGATGTGTGGTGGGACTCCGGCGTTTCTCATACTGCTGTTTGCCGTCATCGTGATAACCTGAAGTTCCCGGCAGACATGTATCTTGAGGGCTCTGATCAGCACCGTGGTTGGTTCATGAGTTCTCTCATGACATCTGTTGGTGCGTATGGTGTGGCGCCGTACAAGTCGGTAGTTTCGCAGGGCTTTACGCTTGATGGTCAGGGCCGCAAGATGTCTAAGTCCCTTGGCAATGTTATTGATCCAAACAAAGAATGCGATACGCGTGGTGCTGACGTTTTGCGTCTCTGGGTGGCATCAGTGGACACCTCAACCGATGTTCCGTGCGATGACACCATTCTTAACCATGTGGGCGAGGCATACCGCCGCTTCCGCAACACGCTTCGTTTCCTCTTGGGTGAGATTGAAGATCAGTTTGATCCTGCAGTTGATGGCGTGCCGTTTGACGAGCTTATGCCCTATGACAAGCTCGTGTTGGCCCGCATGTGCCAAGTGCATGATCAAGTGAGCAGTGCCTACGAGGCATACCGCTTCAACCAGGTTTACCGTACGCTGTATGACTATGTCATCGGCGACCTCTCCAATGGCTACCTCAACGCTACAAAAGACCGTGTCTACTGTGGCGAGCGCGATGGTTTTGAACGTAAGAGTGCACTTACTGTCTGGGCTCAAATTCTGATGATGCTCGTGCACGATTTGCAGCCCATTCTCGTATACACCACCGATGAGGTAATGGCACATCTGCCCGAGTCCATGCGTGACGGCCAGACGTATGCTGCGCTGCTTGACTGGTATGTTGCTCCTTGGACTGCTGAGGAATACGAAAAGTATTTACCTGCTTATGAGGCTGTAGTCGAGGCTCGTGCTGCATTTACTAAGGCTTATGAGACTGCTCTTGCCGACGGTATTCTTACTGAGAAGACCCCGCAGGCTGCACGCGCGGAGCTGGTTGTGCCTTCCGATCTTTATGAGCTGCTGACAGGCGAACTTGGTTGCAATCTTGCTGAGCCTTTTGTTGCCTCAGAAGTAGTACTGAGCTGCGGCGATGAGCTTAGCTGTGTCGTTGAGCCTGCGCACGGTGAGAAGTGCCCGCGTTGCTGGAATTTCCGCACGCTTACAGAAGATGGCTTGTGCGAACGCTGCAGCCATGCAGTGGCAGACCAAAAGTAGGCAACCTTTGATGGCCAAACGTCAACATGCTTTTGTCCGTATTGCCGTCTTAGTTGCAGTGGCGCTTGCTGTTCTTGTTCTCGATCAGGTCAGCAAAGCGTTCATGAGAAGTTATTTGGCCGATGGCCCTCGGGAGTTTATCCCGGGGGTTCTCGGTCTTCGCCTTACGGAAAACACCGGTGCTGCTTTCAGTATGGGCGAAGGATCACAATGGCTCTTTGTTGGCATTGCGGTACTGGTATGTATAGCTGTTCTTATCTGGGTTGCGCTCGATAGCTCACTCTCTTTGAGCTTGGTATGTAGTCTTGGTCTTGTGGTGGGCGGCGGCCTGGCTAACCTCATTGATCGGGTCTGTCTGGGAGCCGTTACGGATTTTTTTGCAACAGAGTTTATTGATTTCCCTATATTTAATGTTGCAGATATCGCTATTACCTGTGGAGTTGTCCTTACACTCCTGCTTTGGTGGCTGCAGTCAGAGGGATCGGATAGTAAGAAAGACAGCGGAGGTCAGCGTGGCTAGCCGTACGGTTGAGCTTCTTGTTGGTCCTGAGAGCGATGGAATGCGTCTCGATGCGTTCCTTGCTCATAAAGAAGGTCTGCCATCAAGAAGTGCCTGTGCACGCTTTATTGAAGCTGGCGATGTCACGATTAACGATACCCTTGCCACCTCAAAAAGTGAGCATGTGGTTCTTGGGGATCGTATTCGTGCAACGTGGAGCGTTGCCGATGAGCCAGAAGGTCCACTGCGTCCAAACCCCTACATTCCATTAGATGTTCGTTTTGAAGACGATTATTTATTAGTGCTTTCAAAACAGGCTGGGTTAGTATGTCATCCCAGCCCTGGACATATTGACGATACTCTTGCAAATGCGCTGGTTGCACGCTGCGGGTATAACCATCTTGGCAAACTACAAGGCGAAGATCGACCTGGCATTGTGCATCGCTTAGATCAAGATACTTCCGGTCTTATGGTTGCTGCTAAAGATGATGAAACTCAGCGCGCCTTACAAGATCTCATTCGTCTGCGCACATTGGATCGCCGCTATGTAACCTTAGTGCATGGCTATGTAGCTGCGGATGAGGGAACTATCAACACCGGTATTGCGCGCTCTTCTCGCGACCGGTTGAGAATGGCTGTTTCAGATGATGTAAGTGCGCGAGAAGCAATCACCACGTTTCGTGTGCTTGAACGCTATGAAGCGCTCAGACGTGACGATGGATACACCTTGCTTGAGTGTCATCTCTACACGGGACGCACACATCAAATTCGTGTACACATGCGTCATATTGGTCATCATGTGGTAGGGGATCAACTCTATGGTCGGGGCGATCGCATGCGTAACCTTGGCTTAGAGCGGCAGTTTTTACATTCATGGCATATTCGCTTCGACCATCCGGTAACAGGTGAGGTCGTGGAGCTTGCAGACTGTCTACCGTCTGACCTTCTGAGTGTATTAAAATCACTTTCTGTCAGGTCACTTGGACGCACTGAGGTGGGGGAGCAAATCGTTCCATTGCTCGGTGTGTAGTACAAACCCGGATTCTAAGCCTGATGAGGGGGCTGGTTGTGTTCGAGTTCAACCGTATGGCAATCACGCCAATTGTTATCTTTAACTTCGTACTCTTTTTGTTCTTTACGTTGGCGTATCTCTATCAGTTTATTTACATCCTGTTGGTATTTAAGCGCGGAGATGTAAAGCTTCCGCCTGCAAAAAAGCAGCATAGCTATGCCTTCTTTATTGCGGCGCACAACGAAGAGGAAGTTATTGGCAATCTGGTGCGCTCCATTAAGGCTCAGGATTATCCGGCTCACCTTATTGAGACTTTTGTTGTAGCCGATGCCTGTACTGATAATACGGCAGAAGAGGCGCGTAAAGCCGGAGCGATAGTCTACGAAAGGAATGACCTAGCGCGCAAGGGAAAGAGCTGGGTAATGGACTATGGCTTTAATCGCATTCTCAATGAATATGGTGATCGCTTCGAGGCGTTTTTCGTGTTTGATGCCGACAATATTGTTTCGCCAAACTACGTGAGCATCATGAACCAAGTTTTTGATATGGGATATCTTGTCGCAACAAGCTATCGCAACTCTAAGAACTTTGATTCAAGTTGGATTTCTTCGGCGTATGCCACATGGTTCATCCGCGAGGCTAAGTTCCTTAACAATGCTCGTATGCAATGTGGAACAAGTTGCGCTATTTCAGGTTCTGGCTGGATGGTATCCGAGCGCATTGTTCGCGGTATGCATGGATGGGATTTTCATACGCTTACAGAAGACATTCAGTTCTCTACATTTTGCGCGGCCAATGGCATCCGAATTGGGTATGCTCCCGCCGAGTTTTTTGATGAGCAACCCCTCACATTTAAGGCATCTTGGACTCAGCGTATGCGTTGGACTAAGGGCTTTTATCAGGTATTCTTCTCGTATGGTCGCGACCTTCTTAAGGGCATGGGGCGCGGGCTTTTCAGCTCCTATGACATGCTTATGACAATTGCGCCCGGCATGATCTTGACCCTGCTTTCGTTCTTTGTGAACGCAACATACCTTGTTGTGGGATGGCTGAGCAGCGGCTTTTTAGTAACCCCTGCTGAGGTATCTATGTGCTCTGGCTCGCTCATTATGATGTTCGTCTCTATGTATTTTGTTTTCTTTATTTTGGCGATTATCACCACCGTGTCAGAACGTAAACATTTCCACTGTACGAAGCGGTGGCGTCTCTTTACTAATCTCTTTACTTTCCCGCTGTTTATGATGACCTACATTCCAATTACGGTTGCGGCGCTGTTTATGAAAGTTGAGTGGGTTCCCACGAAGCATTCTGTTGCCGTAACGTTTGATGAGGTTATGTCCGAAGGAGCTTCTGAGGAAACGGGCCCTGCTGCCTAGGTATGAGTGCGTTACAATCGCCTGAAACTGTTGTTCAACAAACTGTGCGTTGTGCTCTATCGGTACAGTTTTGATGTAAGTGCATGTATTTTCTTTAGTGAAAGGGAGTGGGTATGGCCACATTCTTCGAAGGGG
>URWR01000061.1 GCA_900551595.1 uncultured Coriobacteriaceae bacterium | reverse complement strand
AGGGCTCCAGCCGTCCCCGCCGTCGCAGCGAGAGGAGGGGCAACTAATGCTGGCTCCTAAGCGCGTTCTTCACCGTAAGGTTCAGCGTGGCTCCATGAAGGGTCATGCAAAGGGTGGCACCACCCTGCATTTTGGTGAATATGGTATTCAGGCTCTCGAGGCTCACTGGATCACTAACCGCCAGATCGAGGCTGCTCGTATTGCCATGACCCGCTATATGAAGCGTGGCGGTAAGGTCTGGATCACCATCTTCCCTGATAAGCCCATCACCAAGAAGCCGGCAGAGACCCGCATGGGTTCCGGTAAGGGCAATCCCGAAGAGTGGGTGGCCGTTGTAAAGCCTGGCCGCGTTATGTTTGAGATTGCTGGTGTGTCTGAGGAAGTTGCACGTGAGGCTCTGCGTCTTGCATCGCACAAGCTTCCTATCAAGACCAAGATCATTACCCGCGCCGACCAGGACGGGGAGGACTAGAGAACGATGAAGGCATCTGAGATTCGCGAGCTTTCTGACGCCGACCTCGCTCAAAAGCTCGAGGACGGTCGTGCAGAGCTCTTTAACCTGCGCTTCCAGATGGCTACCAGCCAGCTGGATAACACTGCGCGCGTCTCTACCGTCAAGCATGAGATTGCACGGATTCTGACTGAGATTCGCGCCCGTCAGATTGCGGCCGAGAAGACCGCTACCGAGAACTAGAACGCAGGAGATTGCAATGAGCGATACCGAAATTAGGAATAGGCGTAAGGTCCGTACCGGAATCGTTACGGCCATCTCCGGCGAGAAGACCGTTACCGTCACCGTCTCCGAGCGCAAGTCACATCCCAAGTACGGCAAGATGATGACGACCACAAAGAAGCTCCACTGCCACGACGAGGAGTCTGTGGCTGGTCTTGGTGACACTGTCCGTGTTATGGAGACTCGTCCCCTCTCCAAGACAAAGCGTTGGCGCGTCACGGAGATCGTCGAGAAGGCCAAGTAGCGCGATCGTAAGCTAAAGCTCCATGCCATGTGCGTCGCACGATGGACGCACCTCTGGCAGGATGAGTTCGGAGGATTCGATGATTCAGCAGGAGACTATGCTCAACGTCGCCGACAACTCTGGCGCGCGACGTGTGAAGTGCATTAAGGTCCTGGGCGGCTCGAAGCGTCGTTATGCCCACATTGGCGACGTTATTATTGGTGCCGTACAGGAAGCCACCCCTGGTGGCAACGTTAAAAAGGGCGACATCTGCCGTTGCGTTATCGTGCGTACCGTCAAAGAGACTCGTCGCACCGATGGCAGCTACATCCGCTTCGACCAGAACGCATGCGTCCTGATCAACAAGGACGGCTCGCCTGTAGGTACGCGTATCTTCGGGCCTGTTGCCCGTGAGCTGCGCGACCGCAAGTACATGAAGATCGTCTCGCTCGCACCCGAGACGCTGTAGGCAAGGAGCGGATCGCATGCCCAAGATGAACATTAGGAAGGACGACCTCGTAGAGGTTATCTCCGGCAAGGATAAGGGCAAGCGCGGCAAGGTTCTGCGTGCTCTTCCTTCCGAAGGCAAGGTTGTCGTGGAGGGTGTCGCCATCGTGAAGAAGGCTGTTCGCCCGAACCCCAACAACCAGTCCGGCGGCATTGTTTCTCAGGAAGCCGCCATTGACGTTTCTAACGTCATGCTTGTTTGCCCCAAGTGTGATGCTCCTGTTCGCGTTTCCCGTGAGCAGGGTGAGCTTGACGGCAACCGCAGGCTTATTCGTGTCTGCAAGAAGTGCGGCGAGCGCTTCTAATTACAGCTTCGAATAGCATGTCTTAAAGCCCGGTTCTGATATCAGAGCCGGGCTTTCTTTAAATGTGCATAAATGGTGCGCATAAACTAATGGTTTCCTTTTTCGAACAAAAGGCATAATATGTTCATTTGTGTCCGTAGACAGGATATTTATGTCTCGGATAGAGATGATGGCTCCTGGATATCCAGGAGGTACGAGGTTGGAACCCCGTGCTGAGAACCCCAAGAGTGAGGAGTTTGCATGTCAGAGGAGAAGTACATTCCCCGTCTGAAGGAGCAGTATTACGCCACCGTGCGCGATGCACTCCAGAAGCAGTTCAACTACGCCAACGTTCACCAGATTCCTAAGATCGAGAAGATCGTTGTGAACATGGGTGTTGGTGAGGCTGCTACCGATTCTAAAGCTATCGATGGCGCTGTTGCCGATCTTCGTGCTATCACTGGTCAGCAGCCAATGATTACGCACGCCCGTAAGTCTATTGCTACTTTCCACCTTCGTGCTGGTATGCCTATTGGCGCTAAGGTTACTCTTCGTGGCGATCGTATGTGGGAGTTCCTTGATCGCCTTATTGCAATTGCTATCCCACGTATTCGCGACTTCCGTGGTATCTCTGCTAAGAGCTTCGATGGTCGTGGCAACTTCTCAATGGGTGTAACTGAGCAGATTATCTTCCCTGAGATTGACTACGATAAGGTTGACCGTACTCGCGGTATGGATATCACCATTGTTACAACCGCTACTACCGACGAAGAGGGCAAGGCACTTCTCGATGCCTTCCACTTCCCGTTTAAGCAGAACTAAAGTTGGTTTTAAGCGCTTCGAAACGAGGCTTCGAAGCGTATTTAGAAGGAGGATTCGTGGCTAAGACATCGATGATCGTCAAGGCTTTGCGCGAGCCGAAGTTCTCTACGCGTAAGCAGAACCGTTGCCAGCGTTGTGGTCGTCCCCACTCCGTGTATCGCAAGTTCGGTCTCTGCCGTGTATGCTTCCGCGAGCTGGCAAGCAAAGGCGAGCTTCCTGGCGTCCGTAAGGCAAGCTGGTAAAACTGGAAGCAATCGCGACCAGGCGACGCTGCTAAGGGTGGCGGCGAACCGGCGCGAATATTCATCTCTAACGAAGGAGAAAACCACATGAACGTCACCGACCCAATCGCGGATATGCTGACGCGCATTCGCAATGCTAATTCCGCGAATAAGCCAACGGTCTCGATGCCGTCAAGCAAGGTGCTTGTCGAGATCGCTCGCGTGATCTTTGAGGAGGGTTACATCGAGGGCTACGTCGTTGAGGACACAAAGCCCCAGAAGACCCTCGTAATTACTCTGAAGTATGGCCCTCGTCGTTCCAAGACGATTCGCGGTATTCGTCGCGTTTCTAAGCCGGGTCTTCGTATTTATTCTGCGGCTAAGGATCTTCCGCGTGTTCACGGTGGCCTTGGTACCGCTGTTATTTCAACCTCTAAGGGCATGATGTGTGACCGCGACGCCCGTCAGCTTGGTGTCGGCGGCGAAGTCATCGCCTATATCTGGTAATTCTCGGCAGGAATTGAAAGGAGACACCGTGTCTCGTATCGGCAAAAAGCCTGTCCAGATTCCCGCTGGGGTCACTGTGACGGTTAATGGCACTAATGTTCACGTCAAGGGTTCCAAGGGCGAGCTTGAGCGTTCGTTCTCTGAGCTTCTTGAGATTGTTGTAGAGGGCGAGGAGATCCTCGTTAAGCGTGTTGACGATTCTAAGGAATCCAATGCACAGCAGGGACTTACCCGCACCCTCATTCATAACATGGTTATCGGCGTATCTGAGGGCTTTGAGAAGAAGCTTGAGCTTGCAGGCGTTGGCTATCGTGCTGCCCTGAAAGGCAAGGATCTCGAGCTTTCTCTTGGCTATTCTCATCCAGTTCCTTACGCTGCATCTGAGGGCATTACTTTTGAGGTGCCCGACAATACCCACATTACCGTTAAGGGTATTTCTAAGGAGCGTGTTGGTCAGGTAGCAGCTGAGATTCGTGCGAAGCGTCCGCCTGAGCCTTACAAGGGTAAGGGTATTCACTACGAAGGCGAGCACATCCGTAGGAAGCTCGGCAAGGCTGCTAAGTAATCAGACACGTATTAGGTAAAGTCCGTCACCCCGTCAGGTGGCGGCGTGAGAAGGAGTGGCAATGGACAAGCAGAAGGCAAAGAAGCTTGGTCTCGAGCGCCGCAAGCGTCGCGTTCGCGCGAAGGTGAGTGGTACCCCCGAGCGTCCCCGCCTCAGCGTGCACCGTACAAATGCACACATTTACGCACAGGTGATCAACGATGTAGATGCCGCAACGATTTGCTCTGCTTCTACCTTGGATCCCGAGTTCCGTGCAACCGGCAAGCTTGGTTCCAACAAAGAGGCTGCAGAGTTCGTAGGTGAGCTTGTTGCTCGCCGTGCACTCGAGAAGGGCATTGATACGGTCGTATTCGATCGTAGCGGTCGTCTGTATCATGGCCGCGTTAAGGCTCTCGCTGATGGCGCCCGCAACGCGGGCCTGAAGTTCTAGGAGGTTTCAAACAATGGCTCGTGATCGCAAGCGCCAGCAAGAATCCGATCTCCAGGAGCGTGTCGTTTTTATCCGTCGCGTCTCTAAGACAGTTAAGGGCGGACGTCGTATGTCCCTCGTCGCCCTCGTAGTTGTTGGCGATGGTAAGGGTAATGTCGGACTTGGTTCCGGTCGCTCTGCTGAAGTGCCTCTGGCAATTCAGAAAGCCGTCGATGACGCTAAGAAGAATATGTTTAAGGTTCCCGTAACAGAGTCTGGTTCGGTGCCTCACGCTGTTGAGGGTCACTATGGTGCTGGCCGTGTACTTATTAAGCCGGCTATTGAAGGTACTGGCGTTATCGCCGGTGGCCCGGTTCGTCCTCTGTTCGAGCTCGCTGGTATTACCAATGTTCTCGCGAACTCGCTTGGCACCGATAACGCTCTGAACATGATTAAGGCTGCCGCCGAGGGTCTCAAGCAACTCGAGAGCCCTGAGCAGGTTGCTGAGCGTCGCGGCATGAACGTTGCCGAGATGTTCGTTGGGAAGAAGGAGAACTAGAAATGGCAGACAAGAAGCTCAAGGTTAAGCTGGTTCGCAGCGCCGTGTGCTCCGTCAAGAAGGACCAGACGGCAACTTGCCGAGCCATGGGCCTTCGCAAGATTGGCGACTGTGCCGAACTTCCCGACAACCCGAGCGTCCGAGGCATGATCTTCAAGGTCAAGCACCTCGTGGCGGTAGAAGAGAACTAGGAGTCATCTAATGCAGCTCAATGATCTCCGTCCTGCTCCCGGCTCTAAGAAGTCGCGTAAGCGTATCGGACGCGGCAACTCTTCTGGTTATGGTACGACAGCTGGCCGTGGCCAGAATGGTCAGCTTTCTCGTTCCGGCGGCGGAAAGGGTGCTGGTTTCGAGGGTGGTCAGCAGCCGCTGGCTATGCGCCTTCCTAAGCTCCCCGGTTTCCGTAACATCAACCGTGTAGAGTATGCCCCTGTAAATGTTTCTCGAATCGATGGTCTTTTCACTGATGACGATGTCGTCGATGCCGAGACTCTTGTTGCCAAGGGCGTTATTAAGTCAGCTCTGACACCCGTTAAGGTTCTTGGTGACGGCGAAATCACAAAGAAGCTTACTGTTCGTGTCGATAAGGTTTCCGCTTCGGCACAGGCTAAGATCGAGGCGGCCGGAGGAAAGGTCGAGCTTCCGTGCTAAAGGGTATTGTCAACGCATTCCGTATTAAGGAGCTGCGCGACAAGATCCTGCTGACACTAGGCATTCTATTGTTGTACCGTCTAGGTGCACATGTGCCAGTTCCGGGCATCCCCTTTGAGGGGATGCTCGCGGCATATCAGAGCGCCTCAGCAAATGCAGGGTTTATCTCGGTGCTTGACCTGTTTTCTGGTGGCGCTTTGTCGCGTGTCTCGGTATTTTGTTTGGGAATAATGCCCTACATCACTTCGCAGATCATTATGCAAATGATGCAGGCAGTTATTCCATCACTGGCAGACCTTGCCCAAGAAGGGGAGGCTGGCCAGCGTCGCCTTACGCAGTACACGCGCTACCTTACTATTGTGCTGGCTACCATCAGCGCAATTGGTTATCTCTTCCTCTTTACGAGCCCTACGTTTGGCATTAGCTTTGCCAATTGTGGTGTTCCCGAGATCCTCATGGATATTGTTATCGTTGTAACAATGGTTACTGGTGCAGTTCTTATCATGTGGCTCGGAGAGGTTATTACTCAGCGTGGTGTAGGCAATGGCATGTCTCTCATCATTTTTGCTAACATTCTGAGTGGTCTCCCCTCAGCTTTGCATACCACCATTGCATCTTCTGACATGGGCTGGGTCATGGCGCTTGTTACCATCTTGGTAATCTGCCTCGTCATTCCGTTCATTGTTTATATCGAGCGTGGCCAGCGTAGGATCCCCGTTCAGTATGCTAAGCGTGTTGTAGGACGCAAGATGATGGGTGGACAGTCCACCTATTTGCCCATCAAAGTTAACACCGCCGGTGTTGTTCCAATTATCTTTGCATCGGCAATTCTGTATTTGCCTGCTCAGCTCGCCGTGTTTTTCCCGAGTGTTGGTTGGATAAATGCAATTGCAACTGCAATGTCTACTGGTTGGGTTAACTGGCTTCTCTCTATTCTGTTGATTGTCTTCTTTGCGTATTTCTATACCGCTATGGTCTTTAATCCCGATGAGACCGCTGACAATCTTCGTAAGCAGGGTGGCTTTATTCCAGGTGTCCGTCCTGGATCTGCAACTGCAGCCTATATCAAGGGTGTGCTCAATCACATCACACTGCCTGGTGCAATCTTTATGGCAGTTATTGCCATTGTGCCTTCAATTATCTTTGCTTTCACAGCAAACGATCTGATGAGAGCTCTCGGTGGTACCTCGGTACTCATTATGGTGAGTGTCGCAATGGACACCATCTCTCAACTTGAAAGCCAGTTGAAGATGCACAACTACGATGGCTTCTTTAAATAGAGGGTCAAACGAGGCAAATGTACCCGGTCGAGTAGCTGATTAAATCGGTTGCCGACCGGGTTTTTCTTAGAATAGAAATTGCGGTACTTTTAAAAGGCTGCATATTACATCTATAGGGGAGGCAACAAATGAACATCGTGCTGCTTGGCGCTCCAGGCGCTGGTAAGGGGACGCAGGCGCAAAAACTTGTTGCAGAATATGGAGTAGCTCACATTTCTACTGGCGATCTTTTGCGAGCTGCTGTTAAGGCCCAGAGTGAATTAGGTAAGCAGGCAAAATCGTATATGGATTCTGGTTCTTTAGTCCCAGATGAACTTGTTATTGCCCTCGTAAAAGAGCGTCTTGAGTCCGATGATGCACAACGTGGATTTATTCTTGATGGCTTCCCTCGCAATACCTCTCAGGCTGTTTCTTTGGATTCTGCACTCGCTGCAATGGATATGTCACTTGATGCTGCTCTCCTTGTTGATGTTGAGCCAAGTGTTATTGTCGACCGATTGAGTGCTCGTCGTACATGCCGTAGTTGCGGCTACACCGGCACAAAAGACGATGAGAAGTGCCCGCGTTGCAATGGAGAGATGTATCAGCGCGATGATGATAAACCAGAGACGATTCAGCATCGTCTTGATGTGTATGAAAATCAAACGGCACCACTCGTGGAGTATTACCGCGGGCACGGAATTCTGAAGGCTGTTGACGGAGACCGTCCGGTTGATGAAGTGTATGCCGATGTGAAGGAAATGCTCGGTCTATGATAAAAATTAAAACCCCAGCTGATATAGAAGAAATGGGCAAAGCTGGAGCTCTTTCCAAGATGGCTCTAAGGCGCGTAGGTGAGCTCATTCGGCCTGGGATAAGTACTTTAGAACTTGATCATGCTGCAGAAGGCCTTATTCGTGCTCATGGTGCAAAACCAGCATTTAAGGGTTATGAAGGTTTTCCCGCAAGTATTTGTTCCAGCATCAACGATCAAGTTGTCCACGGTATTCCTTCTCCAGACGTACATCTTGAAGATGGAGACGTTGTCTCTATAGATACCGGCGCCGTTTTAGGTGGATGGGTTGGCGACAACGCGTGGACGTTCTTTTGTGGAGAGCCTTCGCGTGAAGCTCGCACTCTCTGCGAAATTGGCAGGGATTGTTTGAAAGCCGGTATTGCTCAGGCTCTTCCAGGTAACCATATGGGCGATATTGGTTATGCGGTACAACGTATGGCTGAGCGCCATGGTTTTAGTGTTGTTCGCGACTTTGTTGGACATGGTGTAGGTCGCGATATGCATGAAGAACCAAATGTTCCAAACTTTGGAAAGCGTGGCAGGGGCGTTAAACTGCAGGTTGGCATGGTAATTGCTATCGAGCCGATGATCACTGCAGGAACACACAAAGTATCTGTAGAGCGTAACGGTTGGACGGTTGTTACGCGAGACGGTTCTTTAGCCTGCCATTTCGAAAATACCGTTGCAATTACATCGGATGGCCCGCGTATTCTTACAACTGATGCAATCGGGCCTTGGTGTGAACTTGAAGGCGGCGTACATGGTCAAGCAGAATGATGTGGTCAATTCGTGCGACCATGGACTAATGCTTGCGTAACGGATAGAATATTCCACTGCTGTCATTGTGCGAAGAGAGGGTACAACCAGTGAGTAAACAGGACGCCATCGAACTCGAGGGCAAGGTCGTTGAGCCACTTCCAAATGCTATGTTTAATGTGGAGTTGGAGAACGGGAAGACGATCCTGTGCACTATCTCCGGGAAGATTCGAATGAACTATATTCGTATTCTCCCAGGTGACCGTGTGGTCGTAGAGA
>URWR01000060.1 GCA_900551595.1 uncultured Coriobacteriaceae bacterium | reverse complement strand
CGCATATCCACCGGAAGGTGTAGCCGATTACACCATAATGTTAATGCTCATGGCTCTTCGTCGAGCAAAGCTTATCTTCAGCCAAAATGCTGTACAGAACTTTGATCTTGAAGGCAAGATAGGTCGCACGCTCTCTTCATGCACTGTTGGCATTATTGGCACCGGCGCAATCGGCTCTCAGGTAGCGCAAGAACTGAGCGGCTTTGGGTGCAAAATTCTCGCCTATGATCCCTACCCCAACGATAAACTCTCTGAAACGGTGAGCTATACGAGCTTGGATGCGCTTTTATCTGCCTCTGACCTCGTAACACTTCACGCTCCTGGCTTGCCGGAAAATTATCATCTCATCGGCGCACGTGAATTTAATCTCATGAAAAGCAGCGCTATTCTCATTAATGCCGCACGCGGCATGTTGGTTGATACCAACGCACTTATTGACGCTATTGAATCAGGAAAGTTGAGTGCGGCCGCTCTCGACACAGTCGAACATGAATCAAATCTGTACTACCAGAATAAAAGTCTGAGCGTCCTTCCTAACAGAGATCGTGCATTACTGATGGCGTATCCCAATGTGATCGTTTCTCCTCATATGGCTTTTTATACAGAAGAGGATGTGGAAGGCATGGTTCGAAGCACAACATATGCGCTACAGGCATTTTTAAACAATCAAACTTCCGCCTATGAAGTGCTCTAAAAAGAGGAGGTAGCCACGATGAATATTTCTGAGATGCTTGATTCCATAGCAGTGCCAACTCAGAGTGCTATCCGAATCGAAGGCCCACATGACACTGTTGTATGGCTTGATCCCTTTCACCTTACTGATGAAGAATCACGTCATGACGCAACGTATATCTGTATTACACACAGCCATTATGATCATCTTTCCCCTGAGGCTATTGATGCGGTAAAACATCAAACAACACGATTTATTGTTCCTGCTTCGGTTAAAGACGAGGTGCGTTCTCTTGGGGTTTCTGACATTACCTCAATGTGTGCTGGAGACATTCAGCACTTTCCTGACCTTATAGTCGAAGCTGTTCCTGCCTATAACGTTCTGCCGGAACGCCTTGAGATGCACCCACAAGCTCATGGCTGGCTTGGTTACATTTTGACATTCCCCGATAACCCAGTTCGCATATTCTGTGCGGGAGATACCGATCAAAACGCAGACAATGAAAAGATTTCGTGTGATATTGCGCTTATTCCAATTGGCGGAACATACACCATGGATCCTCTACAGGCAGCGGCTTTTACCGACACCATAAAGCCGCAGGTAGTCATTCCCATTCACTATGGAAGTATTGTTGGTGCTTATGCAGACTTTGATACGTTTGCAGCTCATGTTGATCCACACATTAGGGTTGTTCGCAAGCTAGAGCGCTAACGTGCAAAAGGGATTGCATCTGCAATCCCTTTTTTAAACGAAAGTGTAGAAATCAATTTAGAAAGCTTAAATAGAAGCCTAAAACGTTACATTGCCAAATTCAGAAAGCTCAAGATCAGGGTTGTGCTCATTGGCCCAATCAACATTCCAAGCACTTGTAAAGAGAAGCAATTTACCGCCACGCATATCTTCAACACGAAGCGTATCACGGGTGAGATTAAGCGCTCGAACAGCCGCTTCGTCATAATCGCCTTTGATCCAACGGATATCGGAATATGCCAAAGGCGTTCGACGAACAGATACGTGGTATTCGCTCTTGAGACGCTGCTCCAGCACGTCGAACTGAAGCACGCCAACCACGCCAACAATCACTCGCTCCATACCTTGACCGAGCTCACGGAAAATCTGGATGGCACCCTCTTGGGCAAGCTCTTCCATGCCTTTTACAAACTGTTTGCGCTTAAGCGTATCCACCTGTTCAATACGCGCAAAATGTTCGGGAGCAAAGGTTGGAATGCCAGCATATCGGATATGCTTTCCCATCTCACAGAGCGTATCGCCTATGGAAAATACACCGGGATCAAACAGACCAACAATATCTCCTGCATACGCTTCATCCACCGTAGCACGATCATCGGCCATCATGGCGGTGCCAGTTGCAAGCTTCATTTTGTGATTGCCCTGGACATGCCATGCATCCTTGCCACGTTCAAACTTGCCCGAACAAATGCGCAAAAACGCAATTCGATCGCGATGGTTCTTATCCATATTGGCCTGAATCTTAAAGACAAACCCAGAAAATCCCTCTTCAACAGGATCAACCGCATGGCCTGTCTCAGCATCAATATGTGAGGTGGGTGCTGGAGCAAGCCGAAGAAAATCTTTTAAGAATGGTTCAACACCAAAGTTTGTAAGGGCAGATCCAAAGAATACTGGTGAAAGGGTGCCGTTTTGCACCGCTTCGATATCAAAAGCATCAGCAGCTCCGTCAAGAAGTTCAATATCGTCGATAAGAGCAGCGTGGTTTTCTTTACCAATGAGAGAGTCTAAGCAAGCATCCCCTAGCTCTGCCTCAATTTCATCCACACGCTTTGCAGCATTGGCGCGACCATCGCCCTCAAAGGCAAGCACATGACGACTTGCCCTATCGAATACCCCTCGGAAGTTTTTTCCACTTCCTATAGGCCAATTCATAGGATAGGTGTGAATGCCCAAGACTGTTTCAATTTCATCCATTAAGTCAAATGGATCACGAATTTCTCTATCGAGCTTATTTACAAAGGTGAAAATCGGGATATGTCGCAAGGTGCAAACGCGGAAAAGCTTGATGGTCTGAGCCTCAACGCCCTTTGCTCCATCGATAACCATAACAGCGGCGTCTGCAGCCATAAGTGTTCGATAGGTATCCTCAGAAAAGTCCTGGTGGCCAGGCGTATCCAAGATGTTGATACAGCAGTCGTTATACCGGAACTGAAGGACAGAAGAAGTCACGGAAATACCGCGCTGCTTCTCTATTTCCATCCAGTCAGACACAGCATGTTTAGAAGAACTTTTTCCTTTAACCGAACCAGCTGATTGGATGGCTCCGCTGTAGAGCAAGAGCTTCTCAGTAAGCGTGGTCTTTCCTGCGTCAGGGTGCGAAATAATCGCAAAGGTACGACGCGAAGAAACCTCCTCAGCAAGGCTCGGCATGAAATTCCTCTCTCAATGAATCTATTCCCTATGCAAACGAAGCATTGTAGCGAATATTGAGGCAAAACAGTATATGGAGAACAATGCAACAAAAATTATGGAGGAGGTTAAGAGATGACGGTAAGTGGAGTTCAATACACCTCCGAGAGGAGATACTTAAAGAAAGCTACATGAAAGGATTGTTGTGCTCATTACACTTATTACGCTTGTTCTTGGTTTTGCACTCCTTGTTTTTGGTGCAAATTTTCTCGTTGACGGTGCCTGTCGTCTTGCTGCACGCCTTGGTGTGCCCGATCGAGTGGCAGGCCTCACTATAGTTGCTATTGGCACCTCTTTGCCTGAGCTCGTCGTAAGTGTTACTTCTGGAGCAAATGGTCATGCCAGTATGGCGCTCGGCAATGTCGTAGGAAGCTGCATCGCTAATCTTCTTCTCTTTCTTGGAGCCGCAGCGGTAATCGCCCCGATTAAGCTTTCAAAACAGACCATACGTTTTGAGATTCCAGCGTCAATTGGCGCCTGCTTATTACTCGCCCTCTTTGGTAATACAGGCGATGTCATTACTCGTTTTGAAGGTGGCATTTTATTAGTAGCCTTTGCAGCCTTCATCGTTCGTGCTGCAATTGTAGGATTACGAGAAGGTTCCAACGAAGACAACTCGGAAGATAAGACCGTTGAAGAAATTGATAAGAACTTCTCGGAACCTTACTTGGTTCGAGGACCAGTTACGGACTGCTTCTTTGTTATCGCTGGCATTGTTCTCCTTAAAGTTGGAGCAGACCTTGCCGTTAATTCCTCAGTAAGTATTGCTGATGCTTTCGGAGTGTCTGAACGCATTATTGGTATGACAGTGGTCGCTCTTGGAACCAGCCTACCCGAGCTTGTTACGAGCGTTGTTGCAGCCCTGCGTGGCAACTCAGATATTTCTGTTGGAAACGTCACCGGGTCAAATGTCGCCAATCTTCTTCTTGTAATAGGTATGCCTGCCCTTCTCTCACCTATTGCATTTAGCACAAGCTACAACATCGATATTATTTTGGTAATTATCTGCTCGCTTGTATTAATGAGCTTCGCCTTTATTGGAAAACGCAATCAGATGGGCCGACTCCAAGGTTTAATTTTTCTTGGTGTCTACATTCTTTACATCGGATTTTCAGTTGCAATGTAGTTTCACAAATATGACGCTTCGATCTGGCGAACTCGCTCATAAAGCCATTGGTTTGTAGGCACATACATATGATGTTGTTTCGCCAGACGAAGTATTGTCCCAGCAAATAGTTCCACCTCAGTGGGCTTTCTATTTATCCTATCCTGTGCCATAGAGGGCATGCCATGTGGATCAAGTGAAGCGATGAGTTCAGCCATTTGCGTGAGATCATTTTCGGTAACGGCAACACCTTCGCTATTTGCAACTGCCCGAGCTTCTCGCATAGCAGCGATAAAACAGCGATTTTGTTCACTCGCTCTTTCTGTGGCAGAACCATATGTTCCCCCAAACACCATGCATGTTTGATTGATGCCAACATTGAGCATGAGCTTTACCCACATACGATGCTGAATATCCTCTTCAACAACATGGGCAATTCCTGCACGATTAAAGAGATCATCAATATCGTTAACTGCAGACGCTTCCGTTTGAGGAGAGGCGCCAAAGCGAATCTCGCCCGGATGACTGAAGGTAAGATTATTGTTGATGAAGACCGCATCCATGCCCTGCGCAACTGCCAAAACAGTTCGCTCCCAGCCAAATCGTTGAGCAATCTGTTTTTCACTTATGACACCATTGAGCAAAGAGATAAATGCTGTCTGGGGGCCAGCAAGGCTATCTGCTGTCATAAGCGCTCGGTCAAATCCGCCATATTTTGTAGCGAATATAACAAGATCAACAGGAGTGGCTTCATCTTCTGAAATGGTAGGGATCTTGCAAACTTCACCATTTATTGTGATTGACTCATTTGCATGACGTTCATATCGCTCGCCATCCATAACAAATGAAACGGCGGAATGACCAAGATTTTTCTCAATCAAGGAAGCATACAGCAGGCCAACTGCCCCACGCCCTATGATAGCCACTCGCTCAATTGCCATGACAATCCCCCGATCTCGGTTTTATAACTTTGCTATTGTACCTTGCAGCAAATCGAATGCTCTACGCAGCAATTGAGTGGAAAGGCTTACCGATGACAAACACTGCTAAAACACTCGTAATTATTGCTCATCCAGATCTACAGAACCAAAGTAGGGTGCATCGTAGGTGGAAAGAAGAGCTTGCTCTTCATGCAGATGAGTTTGATGTGCGGGATCTTTATGCTCTCTATCCAGACAACACCTTCTCAGAAGAAGACATTTCAATAGAGCAAGAGGCGCTCGCTGCTCATGATCTCATCGTTTTTCAATTTCCCATCTATTGGTACCATGCACCAGCACTTTTGCAAAACTGGTTTGATAATATCTATGCCTTTGGATGGGCCTATGGCGGTGAAAGAGCAAACCCAGGAGAACCAGGCCGTATGCTCGCAGATAAGCATTTTGCTGTCGCCGTGAGCGCAGGAGATATAGAGCAAAATTATCAAGCAACGGGAACCGTAGGTTTTACACCCTCAGAAATTATTATCCCTTTCCGAGCAACGGCAAACTATGTTGGAGCTACATGCGAAGAAGAACCCTTTATTCTCTTTGGAACAGAAAACAATGGGCTTTCCGATGAGCGTTTAGAAGAAAGTGCTTCAGCCTATATCACATGGCTTCGTACATTACGCAACAACCTCAGTGGTCAAAGGATCAAGTAGTTCTCCATTTTCATTTTCGCCCCACTGACCACACCGACACACCCGTATTGCTACGCGAGAAGCATCTACCCCAAGCTCAGAAAATGCTGCCTGTAAAAGAATGCTAGGACGCAACGAGCCGGTAGGTGTTGCTCGCGTTTCTAATTGCACCACAAGCGCATCAGATGTTTCTTCCACCTGAAATCCAACGAGTGTTTTCGTAAGATCAACCTGCTTGCACTTATCTTTACGCATGTAAGAAAGCTGGCCCTGGCAAGCAAGTTGGTTTAACACGTTCCGGAGATCCTCACTGGAGAACAGAAGACTCTTCTGCTCAGAGCCACAGAGTTCAAGTTGCCAAGACGAACGCACAAGCCATGCTTCGAGCGCAGGAAGTTCAGAGGAAACATAACCAGCACGAAGAGGTCTTAAGTCTGCAGGAGTGGCATCATAAATTCTTTTAAACGCCTCATCTACATCAACCAGCTCGCGTAAGTAAAGGTCATACCACTCCCCTTGGGAAGAAGCTCCCACAGGAAGAGCCGAGCTAAATTGCACACGCATACGGGGAGAAAAGCCATTGGAAACAGAAAATGGCAAAGACGCACGACGAATACATCTATCAATCGTGCCGAGTACCTCCAAATGAGCAAGGTGACGCAACCTATCTTGTTTCGCATAGCATACACGCAGTCGGAAAAGATCTCTCCGCGTTACTACCTGCTCAGTCATCCGCGCTCACCTGCCAAATCATTCTGAACACCAAGGGTGGGACAAACACCGCAGCCAGTACAGGTTGATCTCGTACAGTCAGGCGTTGTAACACCGAGCTCAGCACGGCGCCATTCTCGTTCTAAGAAGCCACGAGAAACACCAGGGGACGTATGTTCCCACGGCAAACGAACATCAAGTTCATAGGGTTCAGCAGCAATTCGTTCGAGATCCATGCCTACTTCTCGACCTGCTTCGACCCAGCGATCATAATCGAATTGATCGGTCCAGGCATCAAAACGCGCTCCGTGCTTCCAAGCATTCTCGATAAGATCAAATGCTCGGCGACCCGTTCGAGATAGAACTGCCTCAACAACTGAAGTCCCTGGGTCAGAATAGGAAATACGGATAGCCCTATCCGGTGCACTAGCAAGCAGCAGCTTTTCTCGCCTGCGCACTTCTTCCATAGGGAGTTGTCCAGACCATTGGAACGGCGTATAGGCCTTAGGGACAAATACGGCAACCGAAATCGAGACTGAAGCACTGCCGCGACGCCCTTTTGGCAGAATTTCTCGAGCAATAGTAAGAACGCGTTCGGCAAGTTCGGGTATGGCACGAATATCGTCGTCCGTCTCGGTGGGTAGTCCCATCATGAAATAGAGTTTGAGACGATTCCAGCCATTCTCAAATGCATTGCGCGCAGCGCGCTCGAGATCCTCTTCAGAAACATTTTTATTTATAACGTCACGTAAACGCTGAGATCCAGCCTCAGGCGCAAAGGTTAAGCCGCCCTTTTTAGCGCTTGCAACTTCAAGCGCCATATCAACACCAAAAGAATCAAGTCGTTGAGACGGAATGGAAACGCGCACCGCCGAACCATCGAGCGAGGTATTGATACGGTGAAGTATCTCTGGGCACTGGGAATGATCTGTTGTGGAAAGAGACGTAAGTGACACCTCATCATATCCCGTTAACGTAAGGCCTTTCGAACAAGCTGCTACCACCTGATCTGCCGTGCGCTCACGAACGGGACGATAGGTCATACCTGCCTGACAGAACCTGCATCCTCGAGCACATCCTCGCAATACTTCAATCGAGAGCCGGTCGAATACCGTTTTTGCATAGGGAACAATCGTAGTTGTAAGTGGATTAGTATCTTTAAAATCCTGCACTACGCGTTTATAAACAACTTCAGGAACCTCTTCGTGCTCGCGAGGAACTGCATAACCCCATTCGGTTGATGTCTCATCCGTAACAATGTCGTAGAGAGAAGGCACATACACACCGGGAATTTTGCCAAGCTTTCTCAAAATATTGATACGCGAGAGCCCTTCTGCACGGCCATCGCGTACCGCACAGCACACATCAACGATAGCTTCTTCACCATCACCCAAAATAACAGCGTCAAACGCAGGGGCTAAAGGTTCACAATTCCAAACGGAAGGTCCTCCACCAACAACGATGGGATCATCTTCATCTCTCTGTGATGAACGAAGCGCAATGCCCGCTAAATCAAGCGCCTCAAGAATATTGGTGCAAGCCATTTCATGGGCAATGGTAAATCCGATGACATCAAACGACGCCACTGGACAGGCACTTTCAAGGGCAAGCAGAGGCACATTATGCGCTCGCATAAGATCGGCCATATCAACCCATGGCACGTATGCTCGCTCGCAAGAGATGCCGGTCTGTGCATTGAGAATGTTGTAGAGAATGGCCAGTCCTTGGTTAGATAAACCAAGCTCATAGGTATCGGGGTATACGAGCACCGCATGAAAAGGACCATCTTGCTCGCTGATACTGCCAAATTCATGATCGAGGTAACGCGAAGGTCGCTCGACTATTTCAAGAAATGGTTCGATTTCTGAAAAATGGTTACGGCGTTGGAGCCTCATACCTCACCTCTTTGCGCAAATACATGTTGCACTCCAGAATCTGCCTCATTGAGAGCACTTTCCAGAATCACTACAACACCCCAGCCAGAAATCATAGTCCCGCCTGTTGCAATACCAGCACGTACAAAACGAGAAAACATCTGCATTTGGTCACGAGAAATAAAAC